>JAISLN010000257.1 GCA_031290835.1 Prevotellaceae bacterium | reverse complement strand
GCCGCCGCGCAGCTGAGCAGGTACCGGCAGGCAAGGCGATTTGCCGGCCGCAACGACCTGAAGCTGGCCGCGCTAATATTCATCGGAAAAGACAGGTACGAGGTCAACGAGCAAGGCTGACCGTAAAAAATATAAACCAAAACTTTCTTCAGGCAAAACATGGCAAAATACAAGTACTTAGTCATCCGCTTCAGCTCCATTGGCGACATTGTGCTCACCTCGCCCGTGCTGCGAATGCTCAAAAAGCGGCGTCCCGACGCGCACATTCACTTTGTTACCAAAAAAAAGTACGCGCCGCTCGTTGCGCACAACCCCTACGTGCACAAAGTTCACGTGCTTGACGATAGCTTTCCGGCGCTGATAAGGGAGCTGCGAGCCGAAAGCTTTGACTACGTACTCGACCTGCACCGCAACCTGCGCAGCTTTGTGGTAAAAAATGTGCTGGGCGAAAAGTCGTTCACCTTCAACAAGCTAAACTGGAGTAAATGGCTGCTGGTAAACTTCAAAATCAACATTTTGCCGCCCATCCACATTGTGGATAGGTACCTCGAAACGCTACGCGAGCTGCGCGTAAAGAAGGATGCAAAGGGGCTGGATTTCTTTATTCCAAAGGATGTTGTGCTCCCATCAAGCGTCGAAAAGGTGGCGGTAAAAGACGGATTTGTGGCCCTTGCTGCAGGAGCGCAGCACGCAACAAAAAAAATTCCCATGCTCCGAATGGCCGAGCTGTGCGGCATGATTGCGCTGCCGGTAGTGCTGGTTGGCGGGGAGGAGGAGCACGAGCAGGGGAACGAAATTGCCCGAATATGCCCCAACGTGCACAACGCCTGCGGAACTTTAAACATTTACCAATCTGCAATTGTAATAGAGCGAGCTAAAGTTGTTGTTGCGCACGACACGGGGTTGATGCACATTGCGGCGGCGTTCAAGAAAGATATCGTTTCCGTGTGGGGAAATACGGTACCGGAATTTGGCATGTACCCCTACTTGCCCGGCGAAAAATCAAAAATCTTTGAGGTGAAAGATCTTCGCTGCCGACCTTGCTCCAAAATAGGCTTCGACGAATGCCCCAAGGGGCACTTTCGCTGCATGAATGATATTGATTACAAACAAGTTGCCGACTACGTAAACAAGCTGGCAGCTATAGGTGGAAAAGAAGATAAAGTATAAAGCATTATATTAATAGTAATTATCTGTATATGAAAAAGTTTTTTTTAATTGCTACGCTCGTCCTGCTGCTGGTAGCGGCGGGTTTTATCTACTTCAAGTTCTTTTTTGTATTTGGCGAAGGGGTAAAAAACGGCGAACTCAACTACGTAGTTTACAAGGGATACATCTTCAAAACATACGAAGGCAAGCTCATTCAGCAGGGGTTTCGCTCGGAGGGCTCCGGAAAAATGGGCTCCAACGAGTTTGAATTTTCCGTTGCCAACAAAAAAGTTGCCGAAAAGCTCATGCGCGCCGGCGGCGAGGAGGTAGAGCTGCACTACAAGGAGTACAAGCGCGCATTGCCGTGGCGCGGATACAGCGTTTACGTTGTCGATAGCATTGTGTCCATTTCCAAAAAGCCGCATCAGGAGGTCAGCCCTCCGCCGCCCCCGTCGCTGATGGAGCTGTAGTTTTGCTCAAATGTATATAGCGTAAGCTGCATATCCAAATAGCGTTATCGCCTGTACTTTTCGTCCCCTTCCAACATTTTGAGGTAGCTGATGTAGCGGCTTTGGCTAACGCTGCCGCTCTCCACGGCTTGCCGCACAGCGCACCCCGGCTCATGCACGTGCGTACAGCCGTTGAACTTGCACGTCCGCGAAGCGGCAAAAATTTCCTTAAAGTAATGCGATAGCTCATTCGGGTTAATATCCACCAAACCAAAACCTTTTATGCCGGGAGTATCAACCACATAGCTGCCTGCTTCTACCTCTAGCATTTCGGAAAAAGTGGTAGTGTGCTTGCCCTTGTTGTGAAACTCCGAAATTTCGCCAACGCGCAGGTTCAGCTGAGGATTTAGCGCGTTTATCAAGCTCGACTTCCCCACGCCGGAGTTGCCGGAAAATAGCGTTATTTTATTATATAATAGCGATTTTATAAGATTTATATCATCTTTTACTTTAATAGATATTTTCAGCGTTTGGTAGCCAATGGCGCTGTAGGTTTCCGCCAAATGCGCCGCCTCCTGCAGGCGCTCCTCGTCGTACAAGTCCATTTTGTTGATAACGAGGCTTACCGGAATTTTATACGCCTCCGCCGAAATCAGAAAACGGTCGATAAACTCCATGCTTGTACGCGGAAAATCAACCGTAACCACCAAAAAGGCTTGGTCGATATTTGCCGCCACAATATGCGCCTCCTTCGACAAGTTCGCCGCCCGCCGAATGATGTAGTTGCGGCGGGGCAGCAGCGCCGTTACCACAGGCGCGGCGCCGGCCTCGTAGCAAACAACGTCGCCCACCGATAGCGGGTTGGTTGTGCGCCCATCGTTTAGCCGCAGCTTTCCGCGAATTTTGCACTCGCACGCCTCGCCGGACAGCTTGTCCCGCACCGTGTAGAGGCTTCCCGCCGCTTTGGTTACCAACCCGATTTTTTTATTGTCCATAAATTTGTACCTTTGCCGCAAAGGTAGCACAAATTCAGGCGAATTGCCTCCGCGCTACCAAAAAAATTATTCTTAATTCCTAATTCTCAATTCCTAACCATATTTATGAGGTTAATTTCGTACAACGTAAACGGCGTTAGGGCTGCCATGGGCAAAAACCTGACGGGTTGGCTCAAGGGCGCCAATGCCGATGTTGTTTGCTTTCAGGAGATAAAAGCCGTTCGCGAGCAAATCGACGAGGACGCTTTTCGCGCCTTAGGCTACGAGCATCTTTACTGGTATTCCGCCGAAAAGAAAGGGTACAGCGGCACGGCGGTGCTGTGCAAGGCAAAACCCGACAACGTGCAACTTGGCATGGGCATCGACGCTTACGACCGCGAGGGGCGTATTATCCGCGCCGATTTCGGCGCGCTCACGCTCGTGTGCACCTACTTCCCGTCGGGCACCACCGGCGACGAGCGGCAGGCGTTTAAAATGCGCTACCTGGAAGATTTCACGAATTACATCCTGGCGCTGCGCCGCGAACGACCCAACCTGCTCATCACCGGCGACCTCAACATTTGCCACAAGCCTATCGACATCAACCACCCCGAAAAGCACGAAACGGTATCGGGATTTTTGCCCGAAGAGCGCGAGTGGTTCGACCGATTTGTGGAGCTGGGATTTGTGGATACGTTTCGCGTTTTCAACCAAGAGCCTGAACAGTACAGCTGGTGGAGCTTTCGCTCCGGCGCCCGCAGCAAAAACCTCGGCTGGCGCATTGACTATTTTTTGTGCACGGAGTCGCTCAAAGCGTCGCTCCAAAGCGCAGAAATACACCAAACAGCTGTTCACTCAGACCATTGCCCTATTTCGGTAGAAGTAAAAATTTAAGTAAACAAAAGGTTTTATGCTACCCGCAGCATAATATGCTAATTTCACGCTTGCAATTTTTCAAATTTCCTATAACTTTGCGAAAAATATTTTTGTACAATGTCCGTAAACAAGCTAATATTAGGCGACAACTTAGAAATCCTCAAAGCGATGGAGAGCGAAACGGTAGATTTAATCTACCTTGACCCGCCGTTTTTCAGCAACCGGAATTACGAAGTAATTTGGGGCGACGAGGGCGAGGTGCGCAGCTTTCAAGACCGCTGGGCGGGCGGCATCGACCACTATATCACATGGCTCAAAGAGCGCGTTGCCGAAATGCACAGAGTTTTGAAGCCTATAGGCAGCATTTATCTACACTGCGATTGGCACGCTGACGCCTATATCAGGGTAGAAATTTTGGATAGATTATTCGGCATGAATAATATGGTTAATCATCTCATTTGGTGCTATGATACAGGCGGCAGATCAAATAATTTTTTCCCGAAAAAGCATGACTCTATATTTTGGTATGCTAAAAATATTAAACAAAAGATATTTAATGACAATGAAATTAGAACTTTTCGCGATACTTCAACAATGCACGAACCTGTTTTAAAAGATGCAAAGGGAAAATCATACCAAAGAAATTTTAAGAATGGTAAAGAATATCGCTACTACTTAGACAAAGGAGTTATACCAAATGATTATTGGATTGATATTCAAGCACTAAATCCTGCTGCCAAAGAGCGCATTGGCTATCCTACCCAAAAGCCCGAAGCTTTGATGGAGCGAATAATTAAATGCTCAAGCAACGAAGGCGACGTCGTTCTCGATCCTTTTGTGGGTGGCGGCACAACGGTTGCCGTAGCCGACAAGCTCAACAGAAAATGGATTGGCATTGACCAAAGCGTGCAAGCCATAAAAGTTACGGAGCTGCGCTTGGACAAGCAGCGGGGGCTGTTTTCGGCGCCGTTTACCGTGCAGCTGCACAAGTACGATTACGATACGCTACGCTATGCCAACGCTTTTGAGTTTGAAAGCTGGATTATTCAGCAATTTGGCGGCGTGAGCAATGCAAAGCAGCGCGGCGATCTCGGCCTGGACGGTAAAATGCCCGACAATACCCCGATACAGGTAAAGCGTAGCGATAACATCGGGCGCAACGTAATAGACAACTTCTTTGCAGCCGTTCAGCGCAGCGACAAAAAACTTTTTGCCAAAAATGTGGCAAATAAAAAGCCTGTCGGATACATTATTGCCTTTTCGTTCGGCAAGGGCGCGGTGGAAGAGGTTGCACGGCTTAAGCTGAAGGAAAACGTCGCTATAGAGCTGGTTACAGCTGATAAAATCGTCCCGATAGCCAAAAAACCGACAATAACAGTGGAAATAAACGAGCTGTCGCGCGATGCAAAAGGCGTTCGCGAAATAGAGCTTATCGCCGTCGGGCAAAGCGAAGCGGGGGTTGAGTTTTACACCTGGGATTTTGAATACAACGCTGAACAGGGCTTCCGCGCATCCATCATTATGGACAGGGAGGGCAGGCAGCTTGCCAAGCTCAAAGCCGGACGCCACAACATTGCCGTAAAAGTGGTGGACAATGACGGGCTTGAGGGAGTTGAAGTGATAAAGCTGAAGGTGAATGGGGCGGTGAAGGTAGAATAAAAAACCGGCGCTAAGCTCCGAAGCAGCCGGCATTCAGCGCAGCTAACTCCTCTATCCTACTTCGGATTATACCCCGATTTTTCCAAAATTTGTCGGTAGTTCGCGTCAAGCATCAGCTGGGGCAGCGTAACATCGGAATTACGCGCCATGTATAGGCTGATTATTCTGTAGCCAAGCCAGTTGGCGGCACGCCCCGGCGCTTCGTGCGAAAATTCCTGTGTAAACGGACGCGGGCGCGTAAACTTGTCGATGGTGAAAGCGTGCGTAGAAAAAAGCAGCTTGTTTTCAATCAAATACAGCCACATGTAGGCCTCATTGTCGTGGCACGACTTCAGCTCTTTTTTTGAAAAGCCAAAAATAGCCGTATCCTGCTCGGCGGGCAGCATTTGCTTGGCAAAGTAGAACCGCTTGCCCTCCCACAGCATGCGCCCCAGCAGCTCGTCCTGCGGTTCGGCAGCGTAGGGGAACATGGCCTCCGCCAGCGCATCCATGACGTCGGCGGGGATTTTGGAGGGGTACATGTTACGCGCCAGGTACCGGTAAAAACCCAGCTGAGGGTACAGCTCGTAGTCCGCCCCCAAATACTTGTCCAACCCAACCCCAATGACGTTTTCAGCCAGCATGGTAGATTGGTTAAATCCCGAAATATAGGTAACTATGTTGGGAATTTGGGCGTCGGGGAAGTGCAGCTTGTAGCGCTTGAAGGCATCGGTAAGCTTGGCGTTGAGCGCTTCGTCGGTGGGGAAAACGCGCTGCGCTTCGTCGTAGGACGTGCGCACAACGTAGTCGCCCAAAAAAGAGGCAAGGTTGTCAAAAAATTCAGCCTCCTGCGGCAATCCCACCTCAATGATACCCTTGCAAAAGTAAGTAAAAAAATCGCCGTACTTTTGCTGCAACGCCGGCACTTGCTCCCGCAGGCTGTCCGGGTT
>JAISLN010000256.1 GCA_031290835.1 Prevotellaceae bacterium | reverse complement strand
AACCTCATTTTCACCTAATTTCTCAAACAAAACGGCCTCAGTAGCCATGGAATACGCCACCTGCAACCCAACCTCATTAACCTCATAGAGCGATGCTGCGAGCGAACAATGAGGTAATGTGTCTTTCCCGGTACTAAGCTGCTCATGATTTTCAATTTTGCGACATTCTAATCTGCGAGAGGTCGGGAGTTCCGATATTACACCATCGCTTTTGCCGCATTGCGCTATTTTTCGTCCAATTTTCTTAGCGCCATGGCTGTTCGGCTGGGCAGGTAGAGCCTGAGGATATTTTTTTCGTTTTCGGCGGTGGTGAGGCAGGATATTTTTTCGTCTATTCGCCCAAAGCCGCCAAACGCTTGGCTGTCGCTGCACAGCATGATTTTGTACTCGCCGGGCTCTACCTCAAATCCGTAGCCGGTAAAGGATTTTACGGGGTTGAAGTTGAAGGCGAACAGCACGCTGCCCCGCTTGAAGATGAGCACCTGATCGCCGCTGTTTTGCACGATGGCAAAGGGGCGCTCGCGGTAGATTTTTTCCTTTTTTGCCAGCGACACCATAGCTTTGTCCCACGCCAGCAGAAAGCGGTAGCGCAGGTTGGGGTCGTCGGCAAGGCGCCACTGTCGGCGGGCGTAGTGGTAGCTCCACCCGTTGCCCTCGCGCGGAAAGTCTATCCACTCGGGGTGCCCAAATTCGTTGCCCATGAAGCTGAGGTATCCATCGCCAGCCGTTGCCACCGTAGCAAAGCGGATGAGCTTGTGCAGGGCAACGCCTCTGTCCACAAGCAGGTTTGGCTCAAGTACGCTCATGCCGGTGTACATCTCCTTGTCGAGGAGCCAAAAGGCAATGGTTTTGTCGCCCACCATCGCCTGATCGTGGCATTCGGCGTACGATATGGTTTTTTCGTCGGCGCGCTTGTTGGTGAGCTCGTAGAACATATCGCCCACGTGCCACTGCTCGTCTTTCTTTGTCTTGAGCGTTTTTACCCAGAAATCGGCTACGCCCATGCTCATGCGAAAATCAAACCCCATACCGCCGTCTTTGATGGGCGTTGCCAAGCCCGGCATTCCGCTTACGTCTTCGGCAATGCTTAGCGCGGCAGGGTTGAGCTCGTGCACCAGCTTGTTGGCCAAGGTGAGGTAGGTGATGGCGTCTTCGTCTGCCTGCCGGTCGTAGTACATGCCGTAGCTCACAAAATCAATGCCCACGCCGTGGTTCAGGTACATCATGCTGGTAACCCCGTCGAAGCGGAAGCCGTCGAAGTGAAACTCCTCCATCCAGTACTTGCAGTTGGAGAGCAGGAAGCAAACGACTTCGGGCTTGCCGTAGTCAAAGCAGCGCGAATCCCACACCGGATGCTGCCCGCGCGGTCCGGCGTGGAAGTACTGGTATTCGGTTCCGTCAAAGTGGCTCAGCCCCTCGTTGTCGTTTTTCACGGCGTGCGAGTGGACAATGTCCATGATGACGGCAATACCCAAGCCATGCGCCTCGTCCACCAGCGCCTTGAGCTCCTCCGGAGCGCCAAACCGGAAGCTGGGCGCGTAAAAGCTGGATACCTGATACCCAAACGAGCCGTAGTAGGGGTGCTCCTGAATGGCCATGAGCTGCAAAACGTTGTAGCCAAGCTTTGCAATGCGCGGCAGCACGTTTGCGGTAAACTCTGCGTAGGCGCCTATGCGGTACTCCTCCGTTGCCATGCCAACGTGCGCCTCGTATATGAACGGATTTTTTACGCGCTTTGGGGGTGCGTTTTTCCACCTGTACGGTTGCTGCGGACGCCACACCTGCGCGGAAAAAATGTGCGTCTTTTCGTCCTGCACCACGCGGCGGCAGTGCGAAGGGATACGCTCGCCGCTTCCGCTTTCCCACACCACAAGCAGCTTGTAGAGGTCGCCGTGGCGCAGCAGCTCCGGCGGAAGTATCAGCTCCCAGCTTCCGCCGCCAATATTTTGGAACCCCCAGCGGCTATCGGGCTTCCAGCTGTTGAAGTCGCCAATGAGGTAAATGTACTGCGCATTTGGCGCCCATTCGCGCAGCACCCATGCGCTGCCGGTGTGGTGCAAGCCGTAGTACAGGTAGGTGTTGGCAATTTCGCTCAGCGGCTTGCCGTCGGTGAGCCGTTGCTCGGCTTGCCTTGCCTTTTCAATGCGCCTGCAAATGGTATTTTCGTAGGGCTTCAGGCCGGCGTCGTTTGCTATGAGGGCGGGAGTTTTCATACTTTGAGTAAAAATATATTTGCCAAAGATAAAAGAAAAATCGGCAAGCCTTGCAACCTACGCTAATATTTACTATTTTCGCACGTTTTTCACCATAAGCAAGAAACCTTTTTATGAGCATTTTTGATATTGTTTTTGCCCTGCTGTTTTGCGTTGCCGTGTATTCCGGCTTCAGGCAGGGATTTATTATGCAGGTGGCGGCGCTGCTGTCCATTGTGCTGGGCGTGTACTTTGCCGTCAAATTTTCGGCCATCTTGGCCAAATGGATTACAGGATTTGGCGTAGGCACGCAGGCTGTTGCCATCATTTCGTTCGCGCTTATTTTCATTGTAGTACTCCTCCTCGCCCGTCTGGTTGCTCACCTTGCGCAGCGAATAGTGCGGCTGGCAATGCTGGGTTGGCTCAACCGCCTGCTGGGGGTCATCTTTTCGCTGGTAAAAACGGCGCTTATCATCAGCATCACGCTATTTATCATCAACACAATTGACCGGGAGCTGCGCTTTATGCCAAGCCAACAGGTAGGCAAATCCAAGCTCTACGCGCCGCTCTCAGCGTTAGCGCCATGGGTGCTTCCGTACCTTGATTTCAGCAAAATCAAATCCTCGCTCTACGAAATAGACAAGCGCGTGGATAAAAAAATAGAAGAATTTAAGTAGCGCAACATGGCTCTGCTGCTTTGCATAGAGAGCTCGGCGGAGGTGTGCTCCGTAGCGCTGACGCACAATGGGGAGGTGGTTGAGCTCCAAGAGAGCGCCCTTGAGCGCGACCACGCCAAGCTGCTGGCGCCGTTCATCGGCAATGTGCTTGGCAAAGCCGGCGTTGCGCCGCACCAGCTCGATGCGGTGGCGGTGAGCAAAGGCCCCGGCTCCTACACCAGCTTGCGCATAGGGGCAAGCACCGCCAAAGGCCTGTGCTACGGCGCAGGTAAGCCGCTCATTGCAGTGGGCAGCCTTCACGCGCTAACGGCGTTGGCTATGGCAAAAGCGACGCTGCTCCCCACCGACCTGCTCTGCCCCATGCTCGACGCGCGGCGAATGGAGGTTTACACCGCCATGTTCGACGCCAACGGGGTGCAGCAAACGGAGGTTGCCGCCCGGACGGTGGATGAGAACAGCTTTGCCGAAGAGCTCAAAGAGCGGCGTATCGTATTTTTTGGCAGCGGCGCCGGCAAGTACCGGCAGGTGGCGCAAAATGCCAACGCCGTATTTGTTGAAGTGCAGGCGTCGGCAAGCGGCATGGCGAGGTTGGCAGAGCGGCTGTTTGCCGAAAAACGCTTTGAGGACGTGGCGTATTTTGAGCCTTTTTACCTGAAAAATTTTGTAGCCATCAAATCAACAAAAAAGTTGCTTTAAAGCTGATATGGCGGAATGGCACACCTAAAAAAAAAGCGTAGCAAAATGCTACGCTTTTTTCTTTTGAGATTCAATAGGGCTGAATGTATTCGCCTACTGTGCTACTGCCACTGTGTCCGTTGCAGCTACGGCAGCTGCGGTATCTTTCTTGCAGCTTGCTGCCTGTTCGCCTTTCTTGCAGCATCCTTCCGCAGGCTTGATAGACGTAGCGGAAACGTAGTATTTCTCAACAACAAATGCCTTTTGGCAAACGCTGTCGACAGCAAATACGCCCGGTACAGCCTCTTGTACGGTGCCGGTAACTTCAACCGACTTGCCGCATACCGAAGGGCATACCTTAACCGTATCTACCACCTGTACAATAATGTACTTGGTAGAATCGCTACCGTAAACGGCAACGCGACCAGCCTCTTGATTAGCTACAACAGCCTTGCCTACAAAGGTTATCTCTTTGCCTGCATAAGGAGCAGCATCGGCAATAAGTTTATCGACGTCTGTGACATCTTTTTTAGGGCCACAGCAGGCAGCAGCAAGCGCCACTACCGAGAAAAGTAAGATTTTCTTCATTTTTTTTTACGCATTAAATGTGATTTGTTTATGGGCACAAAGGTATTAAATCTTACTATGCAAATGACAGCCAAAATGCGATTTAATATAATTTAACCAAATTGTATTTGGCGCTAAAGATTAATGTATTACACAGCTACCAATCCGACGATGCAGAAAAGCGCAAATGCAATGCTCGCAGCGCCATTAACAACCGCAAAGGCCATGTTTACCCGGCTTATATCGCCCACGCTCACTATTTTATGCTGATATACGAGGCACCCTGCGAATAAACAGGCGCCTATCCAATAAAAAACGTTATTTATCACGTAAACACCTATCCATAAAACAATTGCGCAGCAAATTACGTGCGCGGCAGCGGAGAGCCAAAGGGCAGCTTTTCTGCCCAAGGCTGCCGGAATTGAGTGCAGGCGTTGCTGCCTGTCAAACTCCTCGTCGGGAAGCGCGTAAATAATATCGAAGCCGCCGCTCCACAGCAGCACCAGCGCCGACAAGAGAAGCGCCGGCGCGGCAAACGCTCCGCTGACGGCAATGTACGCGCCAACGGGGGCAACGGACAAGCCCAACCCAAGCACAAAGTGGCATAAAGCCGTGAAGCGCTTGGTATAGCTGTAGCCCAACACCAGCGCCAGCGCCACAGGCGACAGCGCAAAGCAAAGCCGGTTAATGAAAAAGGTGGTGGCTACAAACAGCAGCGCGTTGGCAATGCAGAACAGCAGCGCATGGCTCGGCAAAACAACGCCGCGCGGGATTTCGCGCAACGCGGTGCGGGGATTAGCCGCATCAAACCTCCTATCCACGTAGCGGTTGAAGCTCATGGCCGCGTTACGCGCAAAAAACATGCACAGCACAACCGGCAGCAACACCTCCCAACGAAACGCCTGCACCTGCCGTACCGCCAAAAAGTAGCCCACAAAAGCAAAAGGCATGGCAAAAATGGTATGGCTAATCTTGACAAGCGATGCAAATTTTTTTACGCAAAACATTTTACCCGACAACTCTTAGTTCGTTCTTAACTCTTAGCTCGTTTCAGCTTCTCAGCTGCGCTCCAAAATCTTTTTCAAACGCCTTTATCAGGTTGCCCATGATGCGCTCTATATCTTGTTCGGTGAGCGTTCGCTCGCTGTCCTGTAGCGTGAACGACAGCGCGTATGATTTTTTCCCGCCGGGCAGCTTGTCGCCCTCGTACACGTCAAACAAGCCAACGCTTTGGAGCAACTTTTTTTCTGCCCTATGCGCTGTTTCGCGCAGCTGAGCAAAAGTTACATTTTTGTCCAAAAGCAAAGCCAAGTCCCGGTTTACCTCAGGATACTTGGGCAGCTCGGCGTAGGTGATTTTTTGCCGTGCCGCAAAGCTGAGCAACGCCGGCCACCGTATTTCGGCAAAGTAAACCTCCTGCTTAATATCGAACATATCGCGCAGCTTTTTGCTCACAAGGCCCATCGACAGAAAATTTTTCCCGCCCAGCCGGTACGCTGCGCCGTCGGAGAAAATGTCGGCGGGCAGCTCTGCGCTTTGCAGCGCGTGCAGGTTGACGCCAAAGCGTTGCAGTAGGTGCTCAACGTGCTTCTTGAGCGTAAAAAAATCGCTCAACGCCTGCGGCTCATTCCAGCTTTTTTTGTGCAGCGCACCCGTTACAAAAATGCTCAGGTGCGCCTCCTCGCCAAAGCGTTCGGTTACGCTTCCGTCCGGCGCTTGCTTGAAGTAGATGTTGCCAAACTCGTACAGCTTTAGGTCGGGTTGGCGGCGGTTGATGTTGTAGGCAATGGCCTCCAATCCCCCAAACAGCAAGGTTTGGCGCATTGCGTTCAGCTCTGTGCTGTTGGGATTTTGCAGCAGCACCAACTTTTCCTTGGGGTACGAATGCAGCTCGTCGTAGCGCTTGGCGTTGGTCAGCGACATGCACATTATTTCGTTGAAGCCTTGGCTCGACAGCAAGTTGGCTGCCGCGTTGACCATTTGCTCGTTGTCGGGCTTGGAGACGTGGTTGAGCGATGCGCGTACGTGCTGCGGAATTTCTACGTTGTTGTAGCCGTAAATGCGCAAAATTTCCTCCACCACATCGCAGGGGCGGGTAACGTCGATGCGGTAGGTGGGCACGCTGACGGTAAGGTTGTCGCCGTCTTCGCGCGTAATATCAAGCTCCAGCGCGGTGAGAATTTTTTTAATCACGGCCTTGTCTATCAATTTTCCTATGCTTGCGCAAATGCCGCTAAAGGTCAGCGCAACGCTCTTTCGCTCCACCGCCTGCGGATATACATCCACCACCTCCGACGAGATGCTTCCGCCGCCCAGCTCCTTGATGAGCATGGCGGTGCGCTTGAGCGCCGTTGCCGTAATGTTGGGGTCGGCGCCGCGCTCGTAGCGAAACGAAGCGTCGGTGCTGAGCGCGTGACGCTTGGCGGTTTTGCGCACCCACACGGGGTTGAAGCAGGCGCTCTCGAGAAAAATATTGGTTGTTGCGCCTGTAACGCCCGATTCCGTCCCGCCAAAAACGCCGGCAATGCACATAGGCTTCTCGGCGCTGCATATCATCAGGTCTTGCGCCGAAAGCTTGCGCTCAACATCGTCCAGCGTTGTAAAGGCTGTGCCTTCGGGGCACGTCCGCACCACAACGGTTTTGCCTTCGATTTTGTCGGCGTCAAAGGCGTGCAGCGGTTGACCCAGCTCGTGCAGCACGTAGTTGGTTACGTCCACCACGTTGTTGATGGGGCGCAGCCCTATGGCGGTGAGGCGCTTTTGCAGCCATCCGGGCGACGCCTGCACTTTTACCCCCGATATGGTAACGCCGCAGTAGCGCACGCAAGCCTCTGTATTCTCAACCCTTACGCCGTAAGCGTTTGAGGTGTTATCCACCTTAAAATTTTCTGCTGATGGGTAAGAAAATTTCTTCAGCTTTTCGGGGCAGTGCACCGCCATGTACGCCGCCAAATCGCGGGCAACCCCCACGTGCGAAGCCGCGTCAATGCGGTTTGGCGTAAGCCCGATTTCAAAAATGAGCTCGCTCTCCAGCCCGAGCAAGTCCGCCAGCGGCTGCCCCGCCTTAGCGTTGGCGTCGAGCACCATAATGCCGTCGTGGGATGTGCCGATACCCAGCTCGTCTTCGGCGCAAATCATGCCGCTGCTCTCCACGCCGCGCAGCTTCGATTTTTTTATTTTCACCTCGTCGCCGTTGGCAAAAAAGAGAGCTGTCCCGATGGTTGCCACGGGCACTTTTTGCCCCGCCGCCACGTTGGGGGCGCCGCACACAATTTGCAGCGGATGCTCTCCGCCAACGTCCACCGTGGTTACGCGCAGCTTATCGGCGTCGGGATGCTGCCCGCAGGCGAGCACGTGCCCCACCACCACGCCGCGCAGCCCGCCCTTTACGCTTTCAACAACCTCCACGTTTTCCACCTCAAGCCCAATGGCGGTGAGAATTTTGCTTGCCTCCTCCGCGCTCACGTCGGCGCAGAGGTAGTCCTTTAACCAGCTGTAGGATATTTTCATCGTTAGTATAAATTTTCTTTTATCCGGACGCCATTTCGGGCAGCTCAAAAATTCAGTATTCGTTTTGCCCTAAAAAATTGGCTACAAAAATACATTTTTTTTCCACCTTATGCTGCATTTGGCAGCTGAAATTACAAATCCTGTTTAGCAAAATTTGTGGGGATTTGGAAATTTTCTATACATTTGCGCAAAAAAACTATCGAAATGAACGAACAGCTGACGGCACTCCTACAGCAAGCCGACACGTTAAAAGCGCGCTTGCAGTCAGCCCGGCCACTTGACCTTGACGCTGAGGCTTTGGCTAAGATTAAAGCGGCGTTTGAAATAGAATATACCTACGAAAGCAACAGAATTGAGGGCAATACGCTAACCTTGCAGGAAACGGAATTGGTAGTCAACGAGGGAATTACCATCAGCGGAAAGTCGATGAGGGAGCATTTGGAGGCAATCAACCACGCCCAAGCCGTTGAATTTATTAAGGAAATAGCGAGCAACAGCATTGACATCACCGAGCGGACAGTAAAGGAAATTCACGCCCTTATACTGCACGGCATCAACCGTGAGCATGCGGGACGATACCGGACAGTGCCCGTCATGATAGCCGGCAGCCGGCACACGCCACCTCAACCCTACTTGATACAGCCGCAAATGGAGAACTTTATCATCCGCTACAACGCAATGAAAACCAACGGAGAGCACCCAATTCTGATAGCTGCATACCTGCACGACGAATTAGTAAAGGTGCACCCATTTATTGACGGTAATGGCAGGACATCAAGGCTTTTGATGAATTTGTATCTCCTTTCAACGGGCTATACCATAACCGCGCTAAAAGGCAGCAACGAGGCAAAGCGGGCATACTATACAGCGTTGGAGCAAAGCCACGTAGATAACAACCAAGAGCCGTTTTACTTGCTTGTAGCAAACGCCGTGAAGCAATCTTTGGGGAAATATTTGAAAATTGTTGAGGGATAACATATTACATGAATTCCAAGTTTAAAAAACATCCTTTTAATTAAAAAAATAGCTGAGCGCGGAGAATTTTGCCCGTCGCCGCGTTTGCTTTAATTTTTCTCCGCAAAAATTCGTTGCGTGCGCTTGTAAATCAAAAAAAATCACGTAAGTTTGCAGCCTCTTATACCCAAAATTCCATGCAAAAACCACTGATTTTTATAACCAACGACGACGGCATACGCTCCAAAGGCTTGCGCGCGCTGGTAGATACGGCAAAAGCTATAGGGCGCGTGCTGGTGGTTGCCCCCGAAGCCGAGCACTCGGGGCAAAGCCACGCCATCACTACCCAAATCCCCCTCCGCCTGCGCAAAATGCAGGACTACGATAGCAGCGACGACGTTACGGCGTACGTATGCAACGGCACGCCGGTAGATTGCGTAAAGCTGGGCCTGACGCACTTGCTGAGCGATAAGCCGGACGTTGTGCTTTCGGGAATTAACCACGGCTCAAACTCGTCCATCAGCGTCATCTATTCGGGCACCATAGCGGCGGCGCAGGAAGCCGCGCTGTACGGGATACCCTCCATGGGGCTGTCGCTGCTGGACTACGCGCCCACCGCCAACTTCTCGGCGGTGCAGGCTATCGGCAGCGATCTGATAAAGAAAGTGCTGACGCTTGGCTTGAGCAAAGGAATTTGCCTGAACGTCAACTTCCCCATCATGTCCCTATCGGAGATACGCGGCGTGAAGTATTGCCGGCAAACAAACGGAACATGGAACGAAAATTACGACCTGCGCCTTGACCCCTACGACGGCGAATACTTTTGGCTGTCGGGCAGCCTCGTCAACAATGAACCCGACGCCACCGACACCGACGAGTGGGCGTTAGCCAACGGCTACGTGGCGGTGGTGCCCATTCAGCCGGATATGACGGCCTACGCCGAGCTGGAAAGGCTGAAGGCAAAATGGCAGTAACCCGCAGGCGCTAATTGAGCTATACATCATGATAATTGCCCCATCCATCCTGTCCGCCAACATGGCTAACCTGAAAAGCGAGGTTGATATGCTCAACGCCAGCGCGGCGGAGTGGATTCACTTCGACATTATGGACGGCGTATTTGTGCCCAACCTCTCGTTTGGTTTTCCCATACTCGAAGCCGTGCGCCGCTGCACCGGCAAGCCGCTGGACGTGCACCTTATGATGGTGCAGCCCGAGCGGTACGTAGAGCGGTTTAAGGCGTCGGGGGCCGCTATTCTTACCGTGCAGTACGAGGCGTGTACGCACCTGCACCGCGTGCTGGAGCACGTAAAAAAGCTGGAGATGAAAGCCGGCGTAGCCCTCAACCCACACACGCCTGCAAGCGCGCTGGAGGAGGTGGCGCCGCTCATGGATATGGCGCTGGTGATGTCGGTCAACCCGGGGTTTGGCGGGCAAACGTTCATCGAAAATTCTTACGATAAGATAAGCCGCGTGCGCGAGCTGCTGCTGAGAAAAAAATCGGCGGCAACCATCGAAGTTGATGGCGGCGTAACGTTAGCCAACGCACCCCGCATCAAAGCTGCCGGAGCGGATGTGCTGGTGGCGGGCAGCCTCGTATTCACGTCGCCGCGTCCGCAGGAAATCATTGCGAAATTGGCGGCGGTATGATTAAAAAAACCAAAAATGTGCAGCCGTTTTGGAATTTTGGGCGTTAATAATGCACGGCCTACTTTGCAGCTTCCGAATTTTTACTACCTTTGTGCCGTTATACCTTCATGGGGCTGCCCGGTTTTGACAGCAGGACGACTTGAGGTGTAAGCATGCCGAGCGTTGTACGGAAGCTCGCAAATATCAACGTGCAAGCCATAACTGGCACAACTTCTTATGCACTCGCTGCTTAATCGTCAGACGATTTAAGCTTCATTGGCGGCTCAAGGAGCCTGCCGACGAGTATCCCGCCTTACGTTCCGCTCATTAACGCAAGTGCTTATGGGGTATCATCATTTTGAGATAGCCGGGTAAACTCCCTTAATATCCGGTGAAATTTTAGGGGATAAGGGTTACGTTCGGCAGCAGCTCGCCTGACGCAACCTCGAAAATCGAAGAGCTGATAAGCATGTAGAAAGCGCGTTAAGACCTTGTTTGGACGCGGGTTCGACTCCCGCCAGCTCCACCAATGCAGCATTGCGTAATTTTGCGCAGTGCTGTACTGTTTTTATGGGGTTAGCAATCAGCTAATACTGTCAGGATTTATTTCTTGTAAGTTTGGATAATGTTGTGTAATTTTGCAAAATGTGATACAGAACAATACTTATTTTTGCTCAATTGTGATACAGCATGAAAGTCCGATACTCACTTGTTTACAACCGCCGGAATAAAAAATTGTCGTCAACTTCTAAGGCACCGGTGCAAATTGAGATTTATTTTGACCGCTCCACGCGCCGATGGGTTGACACGCACGTGGAACTTGAGCCCCAATATTGGGACGACAAGGCAAAAAATGTGAGCAAAAAGCATCCCAATTTTGCCGGACTTTACCAACTTTTGAAGAAGCAACAGGACGACTTAGAGGCCTACGAACTTGAGCTGCTTTCTCAAGGCCGGGAACTCACCCCTGACCTCTTGAACGCATATTTTGCGGGCAATAAGGACGACTTTATCAAGTTTGCTATTAATTTGATAGATGAAGAATTGCTTCGCAAAAAAATAGACAAAAAAAGCCACATCAAATACACTTCCAATTTAGAATTACTCAAAAAAATAGCAGGCGAAGAGTTGTTGTTTTCTCAGGTGAACGAAAATCTTGTGAAGGAAATAGATATATACCTCAATACCCATAATTACGAGCAGTCAACGATTGGTCGGTTTCACGTTACGGTGAAAAAATTCACCGCCGCAGCGTTGAAAAAAGAGTACATAAAGAAAGACCCCTACGAGGATTTTAAGATTGACAGAGGCGAGAGTGAGCGCGTTAACTTAGAGCCATCGGAACTTGTTATGCTTGAAAACTTAGATAGGCAGTTACTCTCTGATGAATTAATACAAGTGCTCGACCGGTTTTTGTTCAGCTGCTACACTGGACTGAGGATAGGTGATAGCATTTTGCTTCAAAAAGAGCACATAAAAAACACACCGGACTCTTTGATTATTGATATTACCACAGAAAAAGGCAAGGGGCAGAGAATAATATTGCACCTCGCTCATCTTTTCGATGGTAAACCGCAGCGAATAGCGCAAGACTACATGGAGCGGTACCCTAAGATTAAAACGCTTTTCCCGCCGATGACGGAACAGGCGGTTAATCGCATTTTAAAGGCACTCGCTTACATGGCGGGCATAAAGAAAACGCTAACATTTCACATGGCACGCCACACCTGCGGAACTGCACTTGCCGACCTTACAGCCAATCCATATTTAATCATGGATATTTTGGGGCATAAAGATATTAAAACGAGTATGATTTACATTCACAGTTCCGGAGAGCGGATACGAAAGCAATTATTGAATGTGAACTGGAAATGGTAAAAAACTATTAAAAGAAACCCGCTTTGTGGCGGGTTTTAAATGAAAAATCTATTTGCAAGATTTTTCGAAAAAAGAAAGTTTCAATTCCACAATGGTACAATTTGGCCCTAAGGCATTAAAAATCCGAACTAGTTTGTTCAATCAATGAAACGTTTCAAGTTCGAAATTGTTCGATTAATGAGGCAATGATAGTACTTTTTTCTTTTCTACAAACTTTCCTGCAAAAAAATCTTGATTCTGGAATAATATTTTAAATAGTCAGTTCTTATTAATTCCTTCTATGCAAATTTATTCGGCAGATTAATGATTTTTTAACAGAAATTGCAATATTCAAACTTTTTGCGAATTGAACAAGCCTCATTTTCAGAAGTTTGTTTGACGTGCTGTTATGTGTTAATAAAACAAGGCGTAGGTGCGTGGGGACAGGTGGGCGGCAAAGCCTTCTCATTACGTGTATAACTGTGCCTTTGTTGCGACGAAAAGACCGTGTAAAATAAAACCTCAGCAACACACACTGCGACAAAGGCACGGCAAATAGACATTGAGTAAAAACAAAAGTTCCCGCATTATTCAGATCAGATATTTCTTTCTTAAGGTGGAGGGGATAGGTTTTGAAAACAAAGATTTAGATGAATGATAATAAGCGATTTAATAGCAAAGAAACAACTACTTTTTAGTTTATCCGCTATCAATAAATAATACACCAATTAATAGATACTACTCTAACAGACATTTTGCGTTTGCCTGCTCGCAAAAATGGACTATTTTTTTGATGTTTAATGTTGCCGGGAGCCCAACCTGGCACGGATTCTTTTTGATGCACAAATTTATTTATTGCCCCCTTTTAAAGCATTATCTAAAATCAGATATATAAGTGCCATTTTGCTAATACCACCCCGGCCGCGCAGCCGGTGCTCATATCGCAGTTTCTTTGCCATTATGCTTAGCTGCATATCGTGTTCCGGATGGATACGAACATGACAAAGTCCACCATTTATCTCCTCAGCAACTTTATCCAAATTGTTCAACATCTCTTTTGTAACAATGATGCCGGCAACATTAACTTCATCACTAACAGCAACCTTTTTTCCCAACTCCCTTTTTTGTTTTTGTTGGGGTGGAGGTGGCGGCGATGGCGACGGCGACGGTGACAGTGAAGGAGACAGCGCCGGTGAAGGCGCCGGTGTAAAGGTTGTAGCAGGTGTGTTATTTTGTGCTACGCTTGATTTTCCGTTGCTCTGATTGACGTTCTCGCGAACGTCGTCCGCAACACCAATTAAGAAATCTAACTTACCTTTTTTCATGCTTCAAGAAAATTTGTGAGTTTGACGACAAATGAGCTAAACTCTTTATGAAGCCCTTCGAGCGATTTATTGCTTCGTAGTTCGTGAAGCATATTGCTATACGTGTTGTCGTATTTTTTGTAGGTTTCTTTGCTTGATAGATACAGTATTTCTTTTAAGATACCGTGTTTTGACTTCATTTTTTCCCAAAACCTGACTGTATTTTGGTAGATTGTTGTGTTCTCGAACTCATTGTACATCAGCGCCAAGTTCAATAATTCGATGCCGTGAGAAGTTCTAAGTTTCTGGGAACGATCTATAATTTTTAGGAAGTCAAGTGTTGATAGCGTTTCGCTGTCGTTCCCTTTTATAACGATTACGGCGTAATCAAGACTTGCCAGTAGCGCGAAAATGTCATTGCTTTGTCCCCGCCCTGGCATGTCGACAAATGTGTAATCGTATTTGTTGTCGTCAAACTCGCAGGATATCGGACCTGCTTCTGTGATGATTTGTAACGGTTTTTTACCCGCCAGCACGGCCGGTAGATCCGCCGGTAGGCACGTCGCTATCGGATAGCTAAATTCAATTGGTTTTTCCTCGCTACGAAGAACTTCGATATCGCGCTTTCTCATAGCTACGCTTGTTGCTTGTTCATCGCAGTCTATCAACAGAATACGCTTGTTGCGCGGCCTTGCGCTAAGTGCATTTGCCACAACTTTTGAGGTGAATGATTTCCCTACACCCCCTTTCTGGTTTACGAATCCTACAATTTTACTCATAATTCTTTTTTTTTGGTAAATAAATAAAAAAAGCAGACCCCCCCC
>JAISLN010000255.1 GCA_031290835.1 Prevotellaceae bacterium | reverse complement strand
GACAACACGCTCAACGAGCTGGAGAGCTACTACGAATACTACATCGACCTTACGCCCGACGCCATTAGCCCCGAAAAGGTGGGGCAAAACTACATTGCCGACGTGCGCGCCGTGAACGTAAACGACGCCGACTACGGCGACCACCAAACGGTGCACTGGTACCAGTTCAAAATTCCGGTGGCAGACGGAAAGCCCGTCAACGGCATTGAGGATTTCAAATCCATCCGCTTCTTGCGCATGCTTTTTACGGGATTTGACACCACCGTGATTTGCAGGTTTGCCAAGTTTGACCTAGTGCGGAGCGAGTGGCGCAAGTACAGCTACTCGCTGCTCGAAACGCAGGAAGGGCTGGCGCAGCCCGAAACGGGCATGGGAAGCGTTGACATTTCGGCGGTAAGCATTGAGGAAAACTCCGACCGCTCGCCCGTCAACTACCTCCTGCCGCCGGGCATTAGCCGCATTGTGGACAACACCACCAACCAGCAGGTGCAGCGCAACGAGCAGGCAATGATGCTCACCATCAACAACCTTGCCGACGGCGACGCAAGGGCGACGTACAAAAACGCCACCCTAGACATGCGCCAGTTCCGCCGCCTGATAATGGACGTACACGCAGAGGCTATCAACGAATCGAGGCTACGGGACAACGACCTTTCGCTATTTGTGCGTATTGGCAACGACTACCGATACAACTACTACGAGTACGAAATCCCCCTCAAGCTCACCCCGTACGGGCGCTACGCCGACAACCAGCGAGAGCTGGTTTGGCCGGTAGAAAACAAGCTGGATATTCCCCTCAACATTTTCACCGACTTAAAGCTGGAGCGAAACGTCCGCCTGCGCACAGCGTCGGGCATGACGCTTACCTCGGTTTACGAAAAGGCGGACGGGAAAAACACGGTGCGCGTGGTGGGAAACCCCAACCTCGGCGAGGTGCACGTGCTGATGATAGGCGTGAAAAACCCCGTACACAAGGGGCTGCTGAGCGACGACGACGGCTTGCCCAAGGACGGCATTGTGTGGGTAAACGAAATGCGCTTTACCAACTTCAACGAGGAGGGCGGATGGGCGGCCAACATGCGCATTGCCGCCAACCTTGCCGACTTTGCCAACGTTTCGCTCGCCGGAAGCATGTCAAGGGCGGGCTTTGGCAGCCTCGACAGCCGCATCCTCACCCGCTCGCAGGAGGATGCCTACCAGTATGACCTCGCCACCAACGTTGAGCTGGGCAAATTTTTCCCCACCAAGTGGGGCGTTACGCTGCCCCTGAGCTTTGCCTTTGCCGAAAGCTATATCGTGCCCCTCTACAACCCCTTCGACCCCGACGTAAAGCTGCAAAATGCGCTGGATAGGGCTACCCCCGACGAGCGCGAAAAGCTGCAAAATACCGCCATTGATTACACCATGCGGCGCAACTTCAGCCTCAACAACGTGCGCGTGGCGGGAAGCGGGAAAAAACCCTTTGGCCCCGCAGATATTTCAAACCTCACCGTAGGGTACGCCTTTAGCGAAGAGCTGTCGCGCGACGTCAACACGGAGCGTGACTACCGAAAAGAGCAGCGCGTAATGGGAGCGTACGCCTACGCCGTCAAGCCCTACGTTTTTGAGCCGCTCGCCAAGAATGCTGCGCTGAAGGGGAACTCGTGGAAAATAATCCGCGACTTCAACCTTGCGCTCTACCCCAACCAGTACGGCTTTGCCACCGACCTCACCGATACCTACACCGAGTACGTTGCCCGAAGCTTTTACGAAGGCCTGAAAATTACCCCCATCACCTTCCACGAGCAGGTCAACAACCGCACCTACACGCTGGGCTGGGACATTACCCGCGCCCTCAAGTTCACCTTTAGCGCCAACAACTTTTCGCGGCGGGAAATCTCAACGGGCAATGAATCCGACACCATCCCCGTGGATAACTCGTGGCGCACCAAGCGCTACAACCACGAATTTTCGCTTGCCTACACGCTGCCCCTCAGCAAGCTGCCCATCCTTGCGTGGACAAACGTAACCACCTCCTACCGGGCTACCTACGCTTGGGAAGCCCCGCAGGTGGCAAACATTGCCGGAATGCCCTACGTGGGGAATACGGTGCGAAACTCCAACAATTTTCAGCTCAACGGAGCGTTCAACTTCGTTACGCTCTACAACAAGTCCGACCTGCTCAAGAGCATCAATCAGGAAATGGACGGGCGCTCCGCCAAGAAGAAGGAAACGAAAGATGTAACCTTTGAAAAATCGAGGGTCAACCTCCTTGCCGGCAGCCGCCATACCGTAAAGCACAACCTCAAGGACGCCACGGGAATTAAGGTGCAGGTATTTGACGAGGAGGGCAAGCCCGTAAAGGTGGACATGGAAACGGTGGACAACAGAACGCTCACCATCCGGTCGGCTACCGCGCAGCGAAACCTCCGGGTAGTCGTAACCGGAAAAGCGCCCGTGACCGACAACCCGCTGGTGTACCTCGGCAAGCTTGCGGCGCGGACAATGATGATGCTGCGCAACGTAACGCTGGTTTACGCGCACGGCGGCGAAACCATGCTGCCCGGCTACACCCCCAAAACAACCCTGCTGGGGCAGGATGAGCGATACCAGTTCAGCGCACCCGGCTGGGATTTCGTGGCGGGATCGCAGAGCAAGGATTTTTGGGGAAACTTCTACGGCTCCTCCACCGAGTACATGCTCACCCGCGCCTACAGCAACAGCTGGATTATCGGCGATACCACGTTCATCAACCCCTTTACGATGAACGCCGTCACCAACCTCTCCATGCAGGCTACCCTTGAGCCTTTCCGCGACCTGCGCATAGACCTCACGGCAAAGCAGTCGCACGCCAACAACAGAACATGGTACGACATCAACAACAGGGGCAGCGCTGTGCCAACGGAAACAGGCTCGTTCAGCATAAGCACCATCTCCATTTTCACGGCGTTTGAAAACCTCAACAGCGAGGAGCACTACAGCTCCCGCGCCTACAGCCGCTTCAGCCGGTCGCGCATGGCGGTTGCCGACGAGCTGGCGCGGAAGCGCTACGGCGGCGCAGCATTTCCACGGGTGGACAGCCTCGGAGGATTCCCCGACGGTTTTAGCGGGCTCTCGCAGGACGTGCTCATCCCCTCCTTCGAGGTGGGATACCTCAACAAGTCCGTCGGCGGCAAGACTATCCGCTATACCGATTTTCTCTCCAAAATTCCCCTGCCCAACTGGACGATAACCTACTCGGGGCTATCGCGCATAGCCGCCCTCAAGCCCTTTATAAAGGCCGCGACGCTCTCGCACGCCTACGCCTCAACTTACGGCATTAACGCCTTTGCCACCAACAGCAGCTACGAGAAGGCGCGAAGAGGGGAGGGAGACGATAGGGATGTGCGGGGCGATTTCTTCTCCCCCTACAGCATTGCCACCGTGAGCCTCGACGAGCGCATAACGCTGGGAAGCCTCGACGTGGCGTGGCAAATCGGCATACAAACCCGCGTAGAGCTCCGCAAAAATAGGCGCGTTGACCTCAGCATGACCAACAACCAAATCATAGAAAACAGCTCGTGGGAGGGTGCTGCCGGCGCAGGCTACACCTTTGGCAAGGCGCCGCAGCTGTTCCGCTTTAGCGAAAGCCAGAGCGCCACCACCACCCTCACCCTCCGCGCAGACTTCACCTACCGCGACGGCAAAAACCTCATCCGAAAGCTCGCAGAGGACACCCACCAAATCACCGACGGGCGGCGAAACATGGCCGTCAAGCTCACCGGCGACTACGACCTCCTCAAAGACCTCACCTTCCGCCTCTTTTTTGACTGGACGGAAAACAACCCCTACGTCTCCGCCGTAAACACGGAAAACATCTCCTTTGGCTTTAGCCTGAGGTACGTGCTGGGAATGTAGCGGGAGCTTGGTAAGCTCAGCTTTTAATCAGCGAATACCCTACAAGCCACTCCACGTAGTCGGCTTTTGCGCCGTGCGCCTTGATGGCAACTCCCAAAAATAGGCGGTCGCCAAAGTAGTACTTCACCCCTGCGCGCTCGTAAATTCTCGGCTTGACGGGGCTGTCGCCCACGCGACCAAGCGGGTAAAACCCCACATCGGTAATCAGCCATGCCCGCTTGTAGCCTACTTCGTGCGCCAAGTACAAGCCCAGCGCCATGTTGTCGGCTGCGGAGGTGCTAATGTTTTCTTTCCCTTCCTCGCGGGCGCGGTACCTCACCACGTGCTCCCCCCAGCTGAAGTAGAACAAGTCGGCTCCCACCCCAAGCTTGCGGCGAAAGCTGGTTTGCAGCATGGCGGCAGTGGACAGCGTGTAGCAGTGCCAGCGCTTGCCCTCGCGCGGTTTTTGCCGGTCAAAGCCGGTGTCGAGCATGCGCACGCCGCCTGCGGCAAACAGGTACCACTCCAGCGTATTCTTCCGTGCCGGAATGGCCATTGGCGCGTACGTCTTATCGCGATTTCGGTAGGTATTCCGCTGGTAGGCGAGCGTGCCCGACAGCAGGTTGAGCCCTTTGTTGGGCTTCTGGTACGAGCCGTTGGAGAAGTGCTGAAAGCTGAGGCTTGCCCCCAGCGTAGAGCGGCGCGGCAGCAAAAACGAAACGTCGATGGCAAGGTCGATGTAGGCGTTGCGCTTGCTTCCCACCAGCACGTTGTAGGGCGCTTCGTTGGGGTCGTAGGCGTTGAAGTTGTACGACAAGCCTGCGCTGATGGTGTAGCCAACAGCCCACCGCTTGCTGCGGTGAATGGGGCTGCCGAAAAAGGCGTACAGCGCCGCCGGCTTGCCAAAGCCCGTTTGCGCGTCGCTGTTCATGATGATACCGTTCATGTTGCCCATGTAGTAGCCTGCCCCGTAGCGCGGGTAGCGGTACAGAGCGTCGTAAATGCTGCGCGAATGGCTGTCCGTTTGCCAGCCGATACGAACATCCATCCCTACGTAGTAGTTTTGGGCTATCTCGCTACGGGGAGCTTGCAGCAAATTGCCCTGTCGGGAGGCAACCGCAACGTAAAGCTGGCGGGTGTAGCGCACAGAATCTAACGAAAATGCCGCCGTTGCGTGTAGCATCGAAAGCGTGAAAGCAGCCGAAAAGTAGCGCATTAAGAAGTTTAAGAGTTTAGAATTAATTTTAGGGGGGGGATGATAATAGCTAAGAGTTAAGAGCCGATGGGTGCAATCAGCTCTTAACTCTTCTTAATTCTTAACCCCTTAGTTCGTTGCCTTTTCCAGCCTTTTCATGATGGAGAATATGAACAGGGCGGAGAGCAGGCAGCAGATGATGAGCACTCCCCAAAAGGCTACGAGCGAAAGCTTGTCCCAAAACGCGCCCAGCACGCCCACCAGCAGGTTGCCAATGGCGGTGGAGGCAAACCATCCGCCCTGCATCATGCCCTTGTACTGCGGCGGCGCTACCTTTGATACAAACGAAATGCCCATGGGGCTCAAAAAGAGCTCCGCCAGCGTGAGCACGAGGTAGGTGCCGATGAGCCAGCCCGGTGAAACCAGCGTGTCCGAAACGCCGTTGACGTCGGCCGGTGCGGGAAGCCCGATGGAGGCTACCAGCAGAATGACAAACCCGATGGCCGCCAAAAACATGCCGTACCCAATTTTGCGGGGCGCAGACGGCTCGCGCGACTTGCCCGCAAGGTAGGTGAACAGCCCCACGGAGAGCGGCGTGAGCAGGATGATGAACAGCGGGTTGAACTGCTGAAAAATTTGCGGCGTTATGGTTACCATGCCGCCAAGCGCGCCAGCGGCGCTCCTTACGTCAACAAAGTAGTCGGCGCACAGCCCCGCAATGCCCAGCAAGATGAGCGCGGCGCCTATCTTTGCGTTGCGCTTGCCGCCAAACAGCCCTATGGTGGATAGGTAAATGCCGTACACAAACGCGATGAACGGAATAATGGCCAGCAGCGAAAACGCCATGTTGAACGCCGGCGAAATGCGGCTTTGCGTGTAGTCGCGGGCAAAGTAGGTCATGCAAAGCCCGTTTTGGTGGAACGACATCCAGAAGAATATCACCACAAAGAATACGAGAAACAGCGCAATTATTCGCTCCCTGATTTCCGCCGGCGAGAGGATGACCAGCTGCTCGTTCTTTTTTCCGCTCTTGGCGGCTTCTGTGAGCTGCTGCCTGTGCGTTTTGTCCACGGGCTTCCACGTTTTTTTGAACAGCAAAAATATCAGCACCGAAATGAGCAGGCTGATGCACGCCACGGCAAAGGCAAGGCTGTACGAGCGGCTCAGCGCGTTGGCCACGTAGTACTCTCCAAAGGCTGCGGCAAATTCCTGCGGCGGCTTGGCAACGGCAAAAATGGCGGGGTCAACGGCGGTGCTTTCTATGCGCTCCCTCACGGCGACGGCTTTTGCCGCGTCGCCGGGGTGGCGGCTGTTGAGCAGCGCGTAGTCTTCTACGGAAACCTGTAGCGAATCGTGGCCGCTGAGCTTGCCCGACATGGTGAGCTGGTGCAGCCCGGCGGCTTTTAGCTTGAAGAGGTACTCCCGCCTATCGCTGGGGAAGATGACGCCCTCCTTGCGCTTAGCCTTTTTTACCACGTTGGCGCTGTCTTCCGCCGTCAGCGTGCCGGAAATGCCGGCAAAGGCTGCGGCGGAAAACTCCGCCTCGTCAACCACCCTGTCGTTGAGCGCCACGTAGCTCTTGGCGATGGAGGCGTCGTAGGTAAAGCTGTCCTGCGCCAAAAAGGCGTTGTTGATGCTGTTGGCCACGCTTGGGGCAAAGAACGCGCCAATGTTGATGAACATGTAAAAAATGGAAAAGGCAACGTCGCGCCTTGCCTTGTAGAGGCTCGACTCGTAGAGGTTGCCCACCAGCACCTGCAGGTTGCCCTTAAAGAAGCCGGTTCCCAACGCGATTAACGCCAGCGCCCCGTACATCATGACTTTGCCGGTGGCGTCGGCTTGGCTGGGCGCGGCAAGCAGCAGGTAGCCGGCAAACATGACGAATACGCCCAGCAGGATGGTTTTGCCGTAGCCCAGCACCTTGTCGGCAACAAATCCGCCTACCAGCGGTAAGAAGTAAACCAGACCCAAAAACGTGCCGTAGATAAGGCTCGTGGCCGACGACGAAAGCCCGAACTTGGCCTGCATGTAGAGGGTCAAAATTGCCAGCATGGTGTAGTAGCCAAATCGCTCGCCCATGTTGGTCAGGGCTAACACTAGTAGCCCTTTGGGATGATTCTTGAACATAGATTTTTAGCTTTAATGATTTGTAAATCGCTTGGGTGTAAATTATTTTTTACCTTTGCAAAGGTAAAAAAAATGATATAACCACCGCCGGACGACGTCACATTTTATGCTGAAAATACTTAAGGCCTCTGATATTCAATTTGTAGATAGCTACACCATAGCCTGCGAGCCTATCTCTCCCGAGGGGCTGGTGGGGCGCGTGGGGGAGGTTTTGGCGCGTGCCCTCGCGCTGCAATTTCCGCAGCGCCGCTGCGTGGATATTATTTGCGGCAGGGGCAAGAACGGCGCCGACGGGCTTGCGCTTGCGCTCTCGCTGGCAGACAGCGCGGCGCACCGCCTGCGCGTGCTGCTGTGCTACCCCCCGCAGGAGCTGTGCGCAGAGGCGGCGTATTTTTACGAAAGGGTGAGGCAGCGCCCATCGCTGCTGTGCGAACAGGTGAGCGCGGACAGCCTGCCGACGCTCAACGCCGACGCGCTGCTGGTGGACGCGCTCTTTGGCACGGGGCTAAGCCGACCGCTTGCAGGCTACGAGCGGACGCTGGTGCGCCACATCAACGGCAGCGGCTGCTGCGTGCTGGCGATAGACGTCCCGTCGGGGCTGCCGTCCGACGGCGGCGCGGCGGCGGACGAGGAGGCTGTGGTGCGGGCGAGCTACACCTTTACGCTCAACGCGCCCAAGCTGTCCATGATGCTCCCCGCGCTGGGGGAGCTTGCCGGCGAGCTGCGCGTGCTCGACGTTGGGCTGCACCCCGACGCTATCGGCAAGGTGGCGTCGCCCTACCGCTACTTTACGCAGGCCGACGCGCGGCAGCTGGTAAAGCCGCGCAAAAAATTTTCGCACAAGGGCAGCTACGGTCGCTGCCTGCTGGTGGCGGGCGCACAGGGCATGATGGGAGCCGCCGTGCTGGCTGCCCGCGCGTGCTACCGCGCAGGCGCAGGCTTGCTCACGGCGCACGTGCCCGCGTGCGGCGCAGCCGTTATGCAGGTTGCCGTACCGGAGGCTGTGCTTAGCGTTGATAACGATGAGCGCTGCATTACCAACCTTCGGCGCGTGGACGTGAGCCGCTACGACGCGCTTGCCGCGGGGTGCGGAATAGGTCGCAGCCTGCCCGCTGCGGAGGCGCTGGAGCGCCTGCTGCAAGTCGCCCCGCCGTCACGTACCGTTCTCGACGCCGATGCGCTCAACATTATTGCCGCCAACAGGCGGTTGCTCGACTTGCTGCCCGAAAATGCCATCATTACGCCGCACGTTAAGGAGCTGGAGCGGCTGGTGGGGCTGTGCAAAAGCGACGAGGAGCGGCTTCTCCGTCAGCGGCAGCTGGCCACGGAGCGCCGCTTGGTGGTGGTGCTCAAGGGGGCGCACACCGCTGTTGCGCTGCCCAACGGTACGGTTTGCTTCAACTCTACGGGCAACGCGGGCATGGCTACCGCCGGCAGCGGAGATGTGCTCACCGGCGTAATCTTGGCCTTGCTGGGGCAGGGCTACGCGCCGGAGCAGGCCGCCTCGCTCGGCGTGTACATGCACGGCGCGGCCGGCGACGCCGCAGCTGCGCATACCTCGCAAAGCTTTGTAACGGCAACAGATATTGTAGAGCATTTGTATGAGCTCTAAATGGATGATAGATATGATAGAAAACAAAATTTTTACACACAATGAAAATGAATAAGTACTTGGCTATCCCGCTAGCGCTGGCTTTCCTTTGCTCGCCGGCGTTTGCGCAGCGGAAGAAAAAAAATGACGATGAGGCTCGCCCAAAGCTTGCGCTGCGGGTGCAGAGCATGGACAAGGTGCAGCAGGTAGATTCGGGTTGCTTTGTGTACGCGCTTCCGCGCACCGTGCTGCGCCTCACGCTGACGGTAGAGCGTCGCATCTTTAGCGCCGGTCCCTACGCGGCTTACGCCGAAAAATACTTAGGTATAACCGGCTTGCAAAAGGTCAACAGCACGCGCTATCACCTCAAGAGCGCAGCGCTCAGCGCATACGTTGAGGCCGACGAGCAGCACTTCTACATGGTGCAGCCTGCCGGCGATATGAAGTTCAGCTTTTTGAAGATGAGCAAGGACGGGCTTATGCTGTTGCCCGAAAACTTTGGGCGCGGTGAGGATACCGGCGACGGCAGCGTTGGCTTTGGCGCTGTCGATTGGCAGCCGTTTACCACTATGGCTGTTGATGCAATGTTTCGGGACGTAAAGCCAAAATCAACGCCAAAGAAACCCGCCGCCAACGCTGCGGCGGCAACGGCGGAAGAAGAAGAAAAGGAGGAGGAAGCGGAAGTCGTTGTGGCGCAGCCCGTGCACATTTCGCAGCAGGTCAAAACTCAGGAGGAGCGAGCGTCGGAGGTCGCGCAGTTCATTTTCAACCTGCGCAAGCGCAAGTACGAGCTCGTCACCGGCGACGTGGATATTGCATTCTCCAGCAACGACGCGCTAAAGGTTGCGCTGAACGAAATAAGAAGCATGGAAAGCGAGCACCTGTCGCTCTTTGTCGGCAAAACGGTAAGGCAGGAAGCCACCTACACCTGCGACGTAGCGCCCGTTCCGATGCAGACCAGCTACGCCGTCTTCACCTTCTCCGCCGAGCAGGGCGTACTGCCCCCCGACGGAGAGGGGCGAGTGATAACGCTGGAGCTGCGCCCCGAAAACAAGTACGCCACCTTCGACATATCGCCTCTTGCGGAGGATAATAGCGGCTTCAGGGTGCGCCTGCCCGACGTAGCGCAGGTGCGCCTGCTCAACGAAAAGGAGGAGCTGCAGCGCGGACGCTTTCGGATATACCAAAACGGAAAAATGGTGATAGTACGCGCAGCGCATTTTTTAAGCAACGACTAAAGCCCATGCCACGCAAGCTGCTCAACGAAGAGCTGGGGCGCGTAAGCCTTGACGAGTTTAGGCGGCAAAAAAAGCGACCCGTTGCCCTAGTGCTCGACAACATCCGCAGCCGGCACAACATTGGCGCCGCCTTTCGCACCGCCGACGCCTTTGCCGTCCGCGAGGTGGCGCTCTGCGGCATTTGCGCCGCGCCCCCCGACGCCGAAATCCACAAGGCGGCGCTGGGGGCCGAAAACGCCGTCGCTTGGCGGCACTTCCCCACCACCATGCAGGCGGTGGAGCAGCTCCGCGCCGAAGGCTACGAGCTGGTGGCGGTGGAGCAAACCGAAGCCGCCGTCATGCTCAACCGCTTTGCCACAGACGGCAGCAAGCCCTGCGCCCTCATCTTTGGCAACGAAGTTCGCGGCGTTGCCCAAGACGTAGTGGACGCCTGCGACCGCTGCCTCGAAATCCCGCAGCACGGCACAAAGCACTCGCTCAACGTTTCGGTCAGCATGGGGGTGGTGCTGTGGGAAGTATGCAGAG
>JAISLN010000254.1 GCA_031290835.1 Prevotellaceae bacterium | reverse complement strand
ATTAAAGGGCTGAAGCGCATCAGCACGCCGGGCTTGCGCCGCTACGCCGGAGTGCGCACCATGCCTGCCGTGCTGAACGGGCTGGGCATCGCCATCATCTCTACCTCCAAGGGGCTGATGACGGACAAGGAGGCTCGCCTACAAAACATTGGCGGCGAGGTGCTTTGCTATATATATTAAAAGTAGAGGTTGAATTGTAAATTATAAAGTAAGTAAATGTCACGAATAGGAAAACTACCTGTAAACCTGCCGCAGGGCGTAACCGTAAAGGTTGACGCCGGCAATGTGGTTGTGGTTAAAGGTCCTCTTGGCGAGCTGAAGCAGGCGGTGGATAAGGATATTTCCGTAGCCGTAGAGGAGGGTCAAGTAAAAGTAGCGCGCCCCACCAACCAGCCGCGCCATCGCTCCATGCACGGGCTGTACCGTGCGCTTATCAACAACATGGTGGTAGGAGTATCTACCGGATACACCATTGAGCAGGAGCTCGTGGGCGTGGGCTACAGGGTTGAGGTAAAAGGCCAAATCGTTGAGTTCAACCTTGGCTTTTCGCACGAAATACACCTGATGCTGCCCAAAGAAGTCAAGGCGGAGGCGGTGGCGGTAAAGAAGGGCGAAAATCCCCGGCTGACGCTCAAGTCCAGCGACAAGCAGCTGATAGGTCAGGTGGCTGCAAAAATACGGTCGCTGCGCAAGCCCGAGCCGTATAAGGGTAAAGGTATTAAGTTTGCCGGCGAAGTAATTCGTCGGAAAGCCGGCAAGTCAGCGGCTTCTAAATAAGCAGGAGGTAAAAAGAAATGATACTATCAAAATCAGAAAGAAGACAGCGCATTAAGTACCGTATTCGTAAAATCGTTAGCGGCACGGCAGAGCGCCCGCGCATGTCGGTGTACCGCAGCAACGACCAGATTTACGTTCAGCTCATCGACGATACGGCGTGCAACGGTCAGGGAGCAACCTTGCTGGCGGCAAGCTCTGTTGAGAAGGCTGTGGCTGAGCAGGTAAAAGGAAAAACTAGGCAGGAAGCCGCCAAGGTGGTGGGAAAAATTGCCGCCGAGCGCTCGCTGGAAAAAGGAATAAAAGAGGTGGTATTTGACCGCAACGGGTTTTTGTACCACGGAAGAGTAAAATGTGTAGCCGAAGCCGCTCGCGAAGGCGGACTAAAATTCTAAAAAACGTATGGCAGAAAATACAAACATAAGAAAAGTAAAAACAACCGACCTCGCGCTTGTGGACAAGCTGGTGGCTGTGGAGCGCGTAACCAAGGTAACCAAAGGCGGTCGCCACTTCAGCTTTGCCGCTATTGTAGTGGTGGGCAACGAAAACGGTATAGTTGGCTACGGGCTTGGTAAGGCAAACGAAGTTTCGATTGCCGTGAGCAAAGGTATTGAAGACGCCAAGAAAAATTTGGTGAAAGTTCCGGTGCACAAGGGCACTATTCCCCACGAGCAGGTGGCAAAATTTGGCGGTGCGCGGGTGTACATGCGCCCTGCCGCGCCCGGTACAGGGGTGAAAGCCGGTGGCGCCATGCGCGCAGTGTTTGAGAGCGTTGGTATTCACGACGTGCTGGCCAAGTCAAAAGGCTCGTCCAACCCGCACAACTTAGTGAAGGCTACCGTAAACGCCTTGCTGGAGCTGCGCGACGCCTACACGGTGGCCAACCTGCGCGGAATATCGGTAAGCAAAGTATTTAACGGATAAAAAACAACGGAGGGAAACAACAATGGCACTACTGAAAATTACGCAGGTGCGCAGCCAAATAGGCAGCACCGACAAGCAAAAAGCCACGCTCAAGAGCCTGAAGTTGGGCAAAATAAACCGCTCCACCGAGCGCGAAGAAAACCCGGTGTTACGCGGAATGATAAATGCTGTAAGCCACTTGGTGAAGGTAGAAGAGATTTGAGATATTCAGAATATTAGATTTTAGCATCAAATTACGACTATGGAATTGCACAATTTAACCCCGGCAGAGGGGTCAAGACATAAGAAAAAGCGCATTGGTCGAGGTGAAGGCTCCGGAAAGGGAGGTACCTCCACGCGCGGGCTTAACGGCGCAAAATCGCGCTCCGGCTACTCGCGCAAGCTGGGCTTTGAAGGCGGACAAATGCCCCTTCAACGCCGCGTACCCAAGTTTGGCTTCAAAAACCCTTGCCGCGTTGAGTACAAGGCTATCAACATTTACACCTTGCAGGCGCTCGCCGAAAAGACTGGCTTAAGCACCATTGGCGTTGATACGCTGGTGAGCGCCGGATTGGCCTCTAAGAACGATTTAGTGAAAATATTGGGGCAGGGCGAGCTAAAGGCTGCGCTGGAGGTTACGGCGCACGCTTTCTCAAAAGCGGCTGTGGCCGCCATTGAGGCAAAAGAAGGTAAAGCCATTACACTTTGAATAAAGAAACAGTAAACATAAAACCGCGTAGGGCTAATATAGTTTAAAATGAAAAAGTTTATAGATACGTTAAAGAACATTTTTAGGATAGAGGATCTTAGAAAACGAATTCTTTACACTTTGGGCTTGATACTTGTGTACAGGTTGGGTTGCTATGTGGTTATTCCGGGTGTTGACCCCTCACAGCTGGCAGCCTTGCAGAGTCAAGCCAGCGAAGGCTTGATAGGGTTGCTCAACATGTTTTCGGGGGGCGCTTTTGGCAACGCCGCGATTTTTGGGCTTGGGGTAATGCCCTATATTTCCGCCTCCATTGTGGTGCAGCTCATGGGCATGATGCTACCCTACTTCCAGCGCCTGCAGCGCGAGGGCGAGAGCGGACGCCGCAAGCTCAACCAGATAACGCGATACCTGACCATCATCATTTTGTGCTTTCAGGCGCCGGCGTATTTGACGAACCTGCACGCAAAGCTGCCGCCGTCGGCTTTCCTGATAAATGGATTTTACTTCACCCTTTTTGCCATCATTGTGCTCATGGCGGGCACCATGTTCGTTATGTGGCTGGGCGAGCGCATCACCGACAAGGGCTTGGGCAACGGCGTTTCGATTATCATCATGGTAGGTATTATTGCCGACTTGCCCTTTGCGCTGGTGTCTGAGTTTGGGTCGCGCTTTTCGCAGCAAAGCGGCGGGTTGATAATGTTTGTGGTAGAAATGATCATCCTGTTTTTGATTTTTGTTGCTACCATTGCTTTGGTGCAGGGCGTGCGCAAAATACCGGTGCAGTACGCCAAGCGTATTGTAGGCAACAAGCAGTATGGCGGCGTTCGACAGTACATCCCGCTCAAAATCAATGCAGCGGGCGTGATGCCCATCATTTTTGCGCAGGCGTTTATGTTTTTCCCCATCATCTTTTCGGAGTTTGAGGCTACCACCGGCATTTTTGCGGCGCTCTCCAACTATACGGGCTTTTGGTACAACCTTGTATTTGCCTTGCTGGTGATTGGGTTTACCTACGCCTACACAGCCGTAACGGTTAACCCCACCAACATGTCGGAGGATATGAAAAAGAACGGAGGTTTTATCCCGGGCGTTAAGCCGGGCAAAAAAACGGCAGAATACATTGACAACGTAATGTCGCGCATTACGTTGCCCGGCTCCATCTTCCTAGCGTTTGTGGCAATACTGCCGGCTTTTGCCATGATGCTGGACATCAGCAACCAGTTTGCGCGGTTTTTTGGAGGCACCTCGCTGCTCATCTTGGTGGGCGTTATCCTCGACACGCTGCAACAGGTGGAGAGCCACCTCCTTTCGCGCCACTACGATGGGCTTATGAAGACCGGACGGCTGAAGGGTAGGAGCGGAATGTAGCCCGCATAAAAATACGCAAATGTTCTTTAAAAAAATGGGATTGGTCAAAACCGCCGAAGAAATAGAGCTGCTTCGCGAGAACAACCAGCTGGTGTCGCGCACGCTGGCAGAGCTGGCAAAGCACATTACTCCGGGGGTTACAGGGCTACAGTTGGACAAAATTGCAGAGCAATTTATTCGCGACCACGGCGCAGTACCCGCTTTCTTGGGCTACCGGGGATTTCCCAACACCCTCTGCATCTCCGTCAACGACGTGGTGATACACGGCATCCCAAGCGCCGTAGCGCTGCGCGATGGCGACATCGTTTCGGTTGATTGCGGCACGCGCATGAAAGGCTACGTGGGCGATTCGGCCTACACCTTTGCGGTGGGCAACGTTGACGAAAGCGTAATGCAGCTGCTTCGCGCCACAAAGGAGAGCTTGAAGCGAGGCGTGGCGCAGGCGGTAGATGGCAAGCGCGTGGGCGACGTCTCATTTGCCGTGCAGAGCTACGTGGAGAGCTTGGGCTACTCGGTGGTGCGCGAAATGGAAGGGCACGGCATAGGAACAAAAATGCACGAAAAGCCGGGCGTACCCAACTACGGGCAGCGCGGCTCCGGCAAAAAGCTCATAAAAGGGATGACCATTTGCGTAGAGCCTATGATAAATATGGGCGGGCGCGACATCTTTCAGGAAAAAGACGGCTGGACTATCCGCACCAAAGACCGAAAATGCTCGGCGCACTTTGAGTACGCGGTGGCGGTAGGCAAGGAAAAGCCGGACATTTTGACAACATTTGAGTACGTAGAGGAAGTTTTGAAACAAAAAGGAAACTTGATATAAAGCATGGCAAAACAAACCGCCATAGAAAGGGATGGAATCATTGTAGAGGCGCTCTCCAATGCTATGTTTCGCGTGGAGCTGGACAACGGGCACGTGATAACGGCGCATATTTCGGGAAAAATGCGCATGCACTACATAAAAATCCTGCCCGGCGACAAGGTGCGCGTGGAAATGACGCCCTACGACCTGTCGAAAGGAAGAATATCGTTTCGGTACAAGTAGCTTAAAATTTTTTTGAATTGTTGAATTTTTGAATTGTATAAAATGAAAGTAAGAGCATCCATCAAGAAGCGTAGCGAAGATTGCAAAATTGTAAAGCGCAAAGGTCGCCTATACGTTATTTGCAAGAAAACACCAAAGTTCAAAATGCGTCAGGGCTAACCGTATGTAGTACGTATGGCGTTGTACTGCTTGCAGTTATATGTTAAATAGAAAACAAATAATCTCATAAATATGGCACGTATTTCAGGTATTGATTTACCGAAAAACAAGCGGGGCGAAATAGGGTTGACCTACATTTACGGTATTGGCCGCAGCACCTCGCGCAAAATATTAACCTCCGCCGGCGTTGACTACGATGTGAAGGTGAAAGACTGGACAGATGCTCAGGAAACCTCCATCCGTAACGCTATTCAGCAAGGCGGCTACAAGCTTGAGGGCGAGCTGCGCACCGTTGTGCAGATGAGCATCAAGCGCCTCATGGACATTGGCTGCTATCGCGGCATCCGGCACCGTTTGGGCCTGCCGGTGCGCGGACAAAGCACCAAGAACAACGCCCGCACGCGAAAAGGCAAGAAAAAAACGGTGGCAAACAAGAAAAAAGCAACAAAGTAGGCAGCAGGTAACCCTTTGAATTTGAAATTTTAAGCAAATGGCAAAAAAATCAGGAACGACAAAAAAGAAGATTGTGAAAGTTGAGGCAGTAGGGGAAGCCCACATTACCTCCACCTTCAATAACATTATCATCACGTTGACCAACGCCGACGGGCAAGCCATCAGCTGGTCTTCGGCGGGCAAAATGGGTTTTCGCGGCTCGAAAAAGAACACGCCCTACGCCGCCCAACAAGCCGCCAACGACTGCGCAAAAGTGGCATTCGACATGGGGCTGCGCAAGGTGAAAGCCTACGTAAAAGGGCCGGGAGCCGGCCGAGAATCGGCTATGCGCACCATCCATTCTGCCGGCATTGAGGTGACCGAAATTGTTGATGTTACGCCAATTCCTCACAACGGCTGCCGTCCAAAAGGGCGCAGGAGAGTTTAATAATGTAGTTGACAAAAAAGTAATTTTAGACAACAATGGCAAGATATACAGGACCAACAACCAAAATTGCACGCAAGTTTGGCTCGCCTATTTACGGTGCGGATAAGGCGTACGAAAAAAAGAATTACCCTCCCGGACAGCACGGCTTGGCAAAAAAGCGCAAAAAAGTGTCGGAGTACGGCATTCAGCTGACCGAAAAGCAAAAGCTGAAGTACACCTACGGCTTGCTGGAGCGCCAGTTCCGCAACTTGTTTGAAAAAGCCTCGCGCATGAAAGGACGCAAAGGCGACAACCTGCTCCAGCTGCTGGAGAGCCGGCTGGACAACGTAGTTTTTCGCCTGGGCATAGCGCCCAGCCGTGCGGCAGCGCGACAGCTGGTGGGGCACCGGCACATTATGCTCAACGGAAAAGTATGCAACATACCGTCCGTTATCCTCAAGGAGGGAGATATTGTTGGCGTTCGCGAGAAATCAAAGAGCCTCGAAGTAATTCAGGAAAGCTGCGGCGGGTCGCGCCAAAGCCGCTATTCGTGGATGGAGTGGGATAGCCATGCGCTGAGCGGGAAATTCCTCAACAGGCCGGAGCGCTCCGACATTCCTGAAGCCGTAAACGAACAGCTCATAGTGGAATTGTACTCCAAGTAGTAAATTTTTTTAATAAGCGAACCCCCCGTGAAGCATGGGGATTAATGAAAACAAAGTATTATGGCAATTTTAGCATTTCAAAAGCCCGATAAGGTAATCATGCTCGAATCGAACGCAACGTTTGGAAAATTCGAGTTTCGGCCGCTTGAGCCGGGTTACGCCATGACGGTGGGCAACGCCCTGCGCCGCGTTCTGGTGTCGTCGCTGGAAGGTTACGCAATAACGTCGGTAAAAATTCACGGGGTTGACCATGAGTTTGCCTCCATTCCCGGAGTGCTCGAGGATATGGTCGAAATCATCCTTAACCTTAAGCAGGTGAGGCTGAAAAAAATAGCAGAGGGAATTGATTCCGAAAAGTTTAAGATAAACATTTCGGGGCAAACCCAGCTTAAGGCAGAGCTGTTTTCGGCCAACATGACCGCCTTTAAGGTGCTCAACCCCGATTTGGTTATCTGCAACATGGAGCCAAACGTGAAGCTCCAAATGGACTTCACCATCAGCAAGGGGCGCGGCTACGTGCCGGCAGACGAAAACAAGGTGGAAAATTCGGAAATCGGCCTTATTGCCATCGACTCCATCCATACGCCAATAGTAAACGTAAACTATGCGCAGGAAAACTACCGCGTGGAGCAAAAAACCGACTACGAAAAGCTGACGCTGGAGGTTACCACCGACGGCTCTATCCACCCGAAGGAAGCCCTCAAGGAGGCCGCCAAAATCTTGATACACCACTTTGCGCTTTTTTCGGACGAAAAAATTACCATTGATACGGAAGAGGAAAAATTTACCAACGACGATTTCGACGAGGAAGTGCTGCACATGCGCCAGCTGCTCAAAACCAAGCTCACCGACCTCGACCTGTCGGTGCGGGCGCTCAACTGCCTCAAAACCGCCGAAGTGGAAACCCTGGGCGAGCTGGTGAAATTTCAGCGCAACGACTTGCTGAAGTTCCGCAACTTTGGCAAAAAATCGCTCACCGAGCTGGACGAAAAGCTCGTGCAGCTTAACCTCAACTTCGGCATGGACATTACAAAGTATAAACTTGACAAGGAATAAGGAATAACGAGAATGAGACACGGAAATAAAATAAATCACTTAGGCGTAAAAACAGGGCACCGCAGGTTGATGCTGGCAAATCTTGCCAACTCGCTCATCCTGCACAAGCGCATCGAAACCACGCTGGCGAAGGCAAAGGAGCTGAGAATTTACGTAGAGCCGCTTATTACCAAAAGCAAGAACGATACGACGCACTCGCGCCGTACGGTGTTTGCATACCTCAAAAACAAGTATGCCGTAAAAGAGCTTTTCAGCGCAGTGACCGAAAAAATAGGGCAGCGCCCGGGCGGATATACGAGGATTTTGAAAACAGGCTTCCGGCACGGCGACGCTGCCGAAATGGCGCTGATAGAGCTGGTGGACTTCAACACAACCTACAACGTAACCTCCACAAAATCGGCGGCTAAGAAAACAACGCGCCGAGGCTCCAAGAAATCGGCGGCAGCGCCCAATACGCAGACGCAGGCGGCAGCCGAAGCCCCCAAAGTAGCCGAAGCGCCAAAAGCAACCGAAGCCCAAGGCGAAACCGGAGAAACCCCTGCCTCGCAGGAAACGGCTGCTCCCGTGGAAGGATAGATGGCGAGCTGAAAGCGAAGAAGAAATTTGGGCACATCCGCCGGAGGCAGCGCAGGCGGATGAGCGTGTGCTGAAAGCAGAACGCTGGCTTGAGGGGGGGAATGAGTATCTCCCCCTTTTTTAATGAAAAAAAAGAATTAAAAAGAGGACGACAGTCAACTTTTTTGCTGATTATCAATTCATAGTGAAAACTCAATGTGTAACCATTTAGCAGAAATTGTATGAACGTTCAGCCCAAAATACTTCTGTGGGGCATGGCGCTGGCTGCGCTGTCTTGCCTGCCCTCATGCCCGTGCGTTGACTGCGACTACGAATATGGCAGCTACGAGCCGATTTACATGACCCGCGCCGCGCTTGAGGCGTCGGTGAGGTTTGTGCCTGCCATGCCGCTAAGCGAACCCGGCAAAATTTACGTCCGCACCACCCAGCTGTTTATTTGCGAACCCTACAAGGGCGTGCACGTTATCGACAACAGCGACCCGCGCAACCCGCGCGCAACCGATTTTATCGCAATTCCGGGGTGCGTGGATATTGCCGTGCTAAACAATATCCTGTATGCCGACAACGCTGTTGACCTTGTTGCGGTTGACCTTGAGAAGCGCGAGGAGGTGGCGCGTGAGCAAAACGCCTTCGACGGCATAGCCTCTCCCGACGGCTGGTGGGCAGGCAATAGTGAAGAGGGCACAGGTAAAATTATTGTCGGCTTTACCAAAAAGAAGAGAAAAGAAAACCGCTACTAACTCCACTCTTTAAACCATACGCGCCATGAACCATCGTACCAT
>JAISLN010000253.1 GCA_031290835.1 Prevotellaceae bacterium | reverse complement strand
TTGGGAATGGTGCTGCGCAGCAGCGACATGATGACGTTGGAAACGGCTACCACCGCCGTTACCGAAATTGCCATGACCACCGCCGGCTCCAGCTTTACCGTTACCGCCAGCGCAGAGCAGATGCCCAGCACCAGCACCGTTACGGGGTTGGTTCGCCCCAGCGGGTCGGCGAGCAGCTTCAAGTTTTTGGGCGAAAACAAAGTTTCGCGTAGGCTCATCATAATTAATTTCTCCTTTTTCTTTAATTACGCCGCAAAGATAGCGAAATTTCCTTTACGTCGGTGGGAACTTTTGGGCTACCTCACGCAGGTTTCAGCAAAAGATTTTTTTACTTTTCGCAGTAGGAAATCTCGTGATTTTCATTTAATTTTGCGGCAATATTCCGGTTTACTAATAAAAATTTGCACGGATGACAGCATATCGAGAGGTTACGCCCGCAGAGGTTGAGGAGCTGCAAAAAAACGGCTGCCGGTGCAGCGACTGGTCAAGAGTAAAGGTAAAAGAAGGCTTCATTCCCGATAGCGTTCGCAACGTATCATTTTCGGGAGATATTTTTCTCGGCGTTTTCCGCCGCGAAATTGCCTGCGCGGGAGGTGTTGTAAAGCGGTCGGGCATTTACAACGCGGCAATCCACAGCTGCGCCGTTGAGGACGACGTGTACATCAATCAGGTAAAGGACTACATTGCCAGCTACCGCATTGGCAAAAACGTTACGATAGAGTGCGTGGATACGCTGGCGGTGGACGGCGCTACGGCCTTTGGCAACGGCACGCGCGTGGCGGTGCTCAACGAAACCGGCGGGCGCGAAATTCCCATTTTCAACGAGCTGTCGGCGCATACGGCTTACCTCATCGCCTTTTACCGCCACCGCCCGGCGCTGATAGCCCGGCTCAAGCAGCTCATCGACGGCTACACCCAAAGCGTCCGCTCGGACGTGGGCGCCATTGAGGAGGGGGCGCAGCTATCGGGCTGCCGCACCATTCTAAACGTCAACGTAGGCGCCTACGCCAAGCTCGAGGGGGTTTGCAGGCTGAGCAACGGCAGCATCAACAGCTCCAAGAAAGATCCGGCATACGTGGGTCACGGCGTGTGGGCCGAAAATTTTATCCTGTCGAGCGGCAGCTCGGTGAGCGGCGCGGCGCTGATAAGCGCCTGCTTTGTGGGGCAGGGCACCATACTCGGCAAGCAATATTCGGCGGAGAACTCGGTGTTCTTTGCCAACTGTCAGGGTTTTCACGGCGAGGCGTGCTCCATTTTTGCGGGTCCCTACACCGTTTCGCACCACAAATCTACGCTGCTGATAGCCGCCTACTGCGCTTTTTTGAACGCCGGAAGCGGTTCCAACCAAAGCAACCACATGTACAAGCTGGGGCCTATTCATCAGGGAATTATTGAGCGCGGCAGCAAAACCGCAAGCGATTCCTACATTCTGTGGCCTGCCAAAATAGGCGCTTTTTCCTTAGTCATGGGGCGGCACTACCGCAACTTCGACACCTCAGACTTCCCGTTTTCGTACCTCATAGAAAATACCGACGAGAGCTTTCTCGCGCCGGGCGTCAACCTGCGAAGCATCGGTACCATACGCGACGCGCAAAAGTGGCCGCAAAGAGACCGCCGCAAGGATGACCAACTCTTGGACAACGTTGTGTGCGACCTGCTAAGCCCCTACTCCGTCCAAAAAATGGTGAAGGCCTGCCGCATACTGGAGGAGCTGAAGCGAATATCGGGGCAAACGTCGGAGCACTACATGTTCAACAGCGCAAAAATTACCCACCGGGCGCTGGAGAGAGGGCTACACCTGTACGGCCTAGGGATTACGAAATTTTTGGGCAACGAGCTGGTGAACATGCTGGAGTCGTCCGAATTTTCGACCGAAGCGGAGATGAGGCAGGCGCTACTGCCCAAGAGCGCAGACGGGGACGGCGAGTGGATAGACATGGCGGGGCTGCCGGCGCCAAAAAGCGAGGTGATGGCGCTGATTGAAAAAATAGAAACCGGAAGCATCACCTCGCTGCGCACGATGAACGAGGTGTTCCGCGCGTGGAAAAACAGCTACCCCCTGTGGACGTGGAGCTGGGTTGCCGCGCGGCTGAAAACCGAAAAGGGAATAGACGTGGAAACGGTTACCGCCCGTCAGCTGGAGCTGCTCGTGGAGGAGTGGAAAAACGCGGTGGTGGCGCTGGACAAGATGATGTACAAGGACGCCCAAAAAGAGTTTACGCTCAAATCGCAGGTGAGCTTCGGAATAGACGGAGAGGACGACGACGTGCGGCTGTCGGACTTTGAAAACGTAAGGGGCGAATTTACCGAGCACCCCGCCGTGAAGGATATTCTCAAGCATATTGAAGCCAAAAGCAAGCTGGCGGAGCAAATCAAAAGCAAGCTGCAAAAAATAACTTAAACCTAAAACACTACCTACCATGTGTGGAATTGTTGCCTACGTTGGCGGACGAACTGCCTACTCCATTTTGATTAAGGGGCTGCAACGCCTCGAATACCGCGGATACGATTCCGCAGGGATAGCCCTGTTTAACGGGCGAACAAACGTTTACAAGTGCCAAGGGAAAGTCAAGGATTTGCAAGCCCTGGTGAAGGGCAAAGAAATTGCCGGCTCGGTGGGCATGGGCCATACCCGCTGGGCTACGCACGGCGAGCCAAGCGACACAAACGCACACCCGCACCGCTCCATGAACGGAAAATTTTACCTCGTCCACAACGGCATCATCGAAAATTACGCCCACCTGAAAAAGGAGCTGGCAAGCCGCCGCTACACGTTCCAAAGCGAAACCGACACCGAAGTGCTGGCCAACCTGATAGAGAACATCTACCTTGAGCAAAAGGTGGACGCCGAGCTGGCGGTGAGGCTTGCGCTGACAAAGGTGGTGGGCGCCTACGGGCTGGTCATCATTTGCGAAGACGAGCCGGGCAAGCTGATTGCCGCCCGCAAGGGAAGCCCGCTGGTGGTAGGCGTTGGCGAGCGCGAGTACTTTCTTGCCTCCGACGCTACGCCCATCGTGGAGTACACCGACCGCGTGGTGTACCTGAACGACGAAGAGGTTGCCGTCATTACGCCCGACAGCCTCGACCTGAAAAACCTGTACAACGACGTCAAAACTCCCGACGTAAAGCGCATAAAGCTCAACATTGACAACATCGACAAGGGCGAGTACGAGCACTTTATGCTAAAGGAAATACACGAGCAGCCCACCTCGATTACCGACACCTTTCGCGGGCGCATCGCCATGGACGAGAGCAAAATATTTCTCGGCGGAATACTCGACGTAATGCCGCGACTTTTGGAAGCCAAGCGCATCATCATCATTGCCTGCGGAACTTCGTGGCACGCCGCGCTGGTGGGCGAATATCTTTTTGAGGAGTACGCCCGCATGCCCGTTGAGGTGGAGTACGCCTCGGAGTTCAGGTACCGAAACCCCGTGATAGATAAGGACGACCTCGTGGTTGCCATTTCGCAGAGCGGCGAAACCGCCGACACGCTCGCCGCCGTGCGGATGGTGAAAAAAACGGGGGCAACCATTCTCGGCGTCTGCAACGTTGCCGGCTCATCCCTGTCGCGCGAAACGGACGCGGGGGTTTACACGCACGCCGGCATTGAGATTGGGGTGGCGAGCACCAAAGCCTTCACCTCGCAAATTACCGTGCTGACGATGATGGCGTTTTTGCTGGGCAATAAGCGCCAAACGCTGTCGGCAGGCGACTACAAGGAGCTCATTCACGAGCTGATTCGCGTCCCGAAGCAAATAGCCGATATGCTCAAGAACGAGGACAGCATCAAAGCCATAGCCACCGCCTACAAAGACGCCGCTCACGCCCTGTACTTGGGGCGCGGAATACTCTTCCCCGTTGCGCTGGAGGGTGCGCTCAAGCTGAAGGAAATTTCGTACATCCACGCCGAAGGCTACCCCGCCGCCGAAATGAAGCACGGCCCTATCGCCCTCATCGATGAGCTCATGCCCATCTGCGTGCTGGCGCTCTCCGACAGGCTGTACGAAAAAACGGTGAGCAACATTCAAGAGGTGAAAACGCGGCAGGGAAAAGTCATTGCCGTTGCCACGGCGGGCAACAGGGATATTTACCGGATAGCCGACCACGTTATAGAAATACCCGCGTGCCACGAAGCCTTGTCGCCCTTGCTGACCATTGTTCCGCTTCAGCTGCTGGCGTACCACATAGCCGTCATGCGCGGGTGCAACGTTGACCAGCCGCGCAATTTGGCAAAGTCGGTTACGGTGGAGTAGGCGCCGACTTTCCCGGCGCGGCAAAACAGCGAAAGTCTTTCTCTTAAGTACAGATTATAATTTAGGGTAGCGCCATACATGGTATGATGCTATCTATTTTTCTATCAAGAGTTTCCTCTTACCGGATTAGCGCTCGCGACAATTTGAATTGAAAATCGGCGTAGCCAAATGCACCCTTTCGGCTGCCTTTCTCCCGATTTCCTGCAAAAAAAAACAGCGCACCTCATTTCCTATACGCAAAAAGCGCCCTTTTGGAGAAAAGAGCGCTTGTTACCTGTACAGCGTAAAAATAGGATCTATTTTTTTGTGCCTGTAAGCGTTATAGCAATCGGCGATATTGTGGGTTCTTCTGCAGGTGGAATAGCTATTGGCGCTGTTCCGCCCAAGCTAATAGTGCTTGTTTTGGTAGCCGAACGATAGCTGACTTTGCCGCCAAGGGCAATTCCGGCTGTTGGTATTTTTAGTGAATCAATACTGTACAGCGTGCTATCTGCCACGTCCTGTTTGCCGTATGCTTTGACCTTGATAGGTAATCCAATCCCTCCCAATTTGATTGTATCGGTGGCGATGAGGATGGTGTCGTTCTTGATAGCAGTTACAGCCCAATCAACCTCTCCTCCAATGGGTGTGCCTCCCATAAAGACTTTGCCACCATATTCGCCAACAATTGTGTCATCGGTTTTTTTATCATCATCATTGTTGCAAGCAACCATTGCTGTGCTTGCCGCAGCTGCCATAAGCATCATGGCAAAAACTTTTCTCATTTTCATAATCATGTTGTTCTAATTGTTTTGTTTTTAAATTATTTTGAGAACAAATGTATGAATTTCATGGGACATTCTCCCCTGCGATTAGATTTATTCCCTGTTTTTAACAGAAAATAATAAATAGGTATTTCGCTACCGGCGGCAAAACACCGCGCTATTTTCCCTCCAAAAATTCTATAAACTGCTTTGGATTTGAGATATAGCCTACCGGCTTGCCCTGCGGTACGCCGTTGGCGTCGAGCACTACAAAGTAGGGCTGCGAGTTCACCTTGTAGGTGGTTATTTGGTAGTCCCTATTTTTTTGCCCTATGGTTTTCTTCACCTTCCCGTCAAAGGCGGAGGTGTACCACTCGCTTTCGGCGAGCGGCGTTTTGTCGTCGGTGTAGAGCGCTGCAATGACAAACTTTTCCCGGAGCAGGGCCTGCACTTCGGCGTTGGCAAACACTTCGCCCTCCATTTTTTTGCAGCTGGTGCAAAAGTGCCCCTTAAAGTCTATCAGCAGCAGCTTTCCCTGCGCCTGTGCGCAGGCAAGCGCTTCCTCTACGTCAAAAAAGGCGGGGAGGTTGGCGGGGCCGTGCAGGTTCAGGTTGCTGTACTTGGGCGTTGCGCTGCACAGCGCAGGTTCCGCCGTTGGCGCAGGGGTTGCCTCGCCGGTCTGCGGCAGCGTTGCCGCTACGCTCTGCGCAGGCAGGAAGCCCGAAAACGAGCGAAGCGGGTTGCCGAGCAAGCCCGTGAAGAGGTACAGCGCAAGGCAGAGCGACGCCACGGCCAGCGCAAAGCGCGGCAGGCTAACGTGGGGCGTTTCGTCGTCGTGCGCAAAGCGCAGCTTGCCCAAGAAGTACAAGCCCTGTAGCGCCAGCAGCGTTACCCAGATGCAGATGAAAACTTCGCGCGAAATGAGGTCGAAGCCCAGCGATTGGTCGGCAATGGCCAAGAATTTTACGCTGAACAGCGAAAGGATGAAGGCAAACGTAACCTTTAGGGTGTTCATCCATCCGCCGGACTTGGGGAGCTTTTTCAGCGCCGCGGGGAAGAGCGCCAGCACGGTGAAGGGCAGCGCAAACGCCAGCCCAAAGCCCAGCATCCCTATGACGGGCTTGAGCGCCGCGCCCGTTGCCGCCGACACCAGCAGCGCACCCACAAACGGGCCTGTGCACGAAAAGGAGATGACGGTGAGCGCCAGCGCAACAAAAAACGTGGAGAAGTAGCCGCCCTTGTCCGCCTGCCTGTCGATGCTGTTGGAGAGCTTGGAGGGCAGGGAAATGTCCACCGCCCCAAAAAACGACGCCGCAAACAGGATGAACAGCGCAAAGAAAATGAGGTTGGCCAGCCAGTGTGCGCTGATGATATTCGCCATGTCGGCCGTTTTGGTAACGGTAACAATGGCGCCTATGGCAACGTATATCAAGATGATGGAGGCGCCAAACACGGCGGCTTTTCGTACGCCCTTGCTGCGGCTGTTGCCGCGCATGAAAAACGAAATGGTCATGGGGAGCATGGGGAATACGCACGGCGTGAGCACGCCAGCAAAGCCCGCAAGCAGCGCAAGCAAAAAGAAGCCGAGCAGCGATTTCTGTTCTTCGCCGCCGCCGGAGGCTTGTGCAGATATGGCGGTTTGCCCGGAAATTGTATCAGGCTGCCGGTCGGGCGACAGGTCGGGCGCTTGTACGGCTTTTGGCGCCGGTTGGGGAGGTTGCGCCGCCGCCACCTGCACCGAAAAATCATCGTCGAGCAGCACGCACTCCGCATCGTTGCAGCACTGATACTCAATGGCGCCCGATACGGTTACGGGAGCCGCCGCGTCGCTTAGCGCAATGCGCTGCGAGAGCTTCACTTCGCCCTTAAAATACTTGACCTTCATGCCAAACATTTCGTCGTACTTTTCCTTTGGTGCGCTCAGCTCCGTGAGCTTTCCCGCCGGCTTGTAGCCGTCGCTTTCGGCAAGCGTTACGGCAATGGGCATGGGGCCGTCTTCGGGTACGCTTACGGAGTAAACAATCCACGACCTGTCGATAGCTGCCGAAAATGTTAGCTCGGCTTCGCCGGCCGATATTCTACGAGCGCTCACGCTCCATTTGGCGGGCTTTTGAATGCCCTCCGCAGGCAGCGCAACGCTTGCGAACATGCAGAGCAAAAGGGCAAGCCCTCTTGCCCTCCAGTGAATTTTACAAAAGCGTAAGGTGATTTTCTTTATCATTTGGATTTTGGTTTATATTTGGCGGCAACGCCAATAGGGTGTTTGCCGGAGCGCAAACATACATGAAAATTCTCACATTTACAAGCGCAAAAATGGAAAAAATGAAGCTGAAGATGGTGTTGCAGCTCTATAATTATTTCTATTTTGCTAACATATATTTATCAGGTAGCTCAAATTCTGCTCCCGAGTAATTTTCATTTGCAAAAATGGTATAATTATCAACCAAATGGTTTGCTATTTTACCAAGGGTCAGGCTTTTTTTTGCCGCTATATTTTCGTCAAATAAATCAGGCATTTTTGCCGTTCCTCTTTTATTTCCAATATGCTCATCAAGCGTTTGTGTTCCATTTTGAAAACGGTTAAGCATTACTTTAATTGCCTCATTGCCAATATCAATACCTATCCAACGTCTGCCTAATTCATTGGCGGCGACAAGCGTTGTTCCCGAACCTGCAAAACAATCCATTACCAAGTCGCCCCTGTTGGACGAAGCAAGGATTATTCGCTTCAGCATATCAAGATTTTTCTCTGTCGGATAACCTGTAGTTTGCGTATTTTGGTTGTTAATATCCAAATAATCAAGCCAAATATCCTGCACGGCAATACCGTTGCTTTCGTCTAAGTAAACTTTTCGGCGCGGGTTGCCGGTGCTGCTCCAATATATTTCGCCGTTTTTATCTAATTCGTCCAGCTTATCGGGGGTGAACTGCCAATGCTTGCCTTTGGGCGGCATCATTTCATGCCACATTTTCCCTGTTTCGCCGTTGCGCGTACCGGGCGCATGAATGGGGACTCGTTTGTATCGCCGTCCGCTACCTTCTTCTATAAAAGGGTATTCTTTTAATATTTTTTCGTCAGTCCATTGTTCGTATTGCCTGTTCCAAACGGCATTGCTTGACTTTGTGTAAAATAAAATGTAATCGGAAATATTACCAAAAGAGTTTTTGGTAATATTTTTTGCCTTGCATTTTTTGCGGGTAACCATTCCACGAAAGCTTGCCTCGCCAAAAATATCGTCCATCAAAATCTTAATATGAAAAATCATTTTGCTGTCCAAATGCACATATATTGAGCCGTCGTCAGATAAAAGGTCATGCATAAGCAACAGCCTTTCGCGCATAAAACCAACATAATCCTTGCCTGTTAAGAGGTCTGTATAGGCGTCCTGCTGCGTTCGTGTTTGGAAAATGCTGTTTGTTGCATAAGGAGGGTCAATGTAAATCAAACGGATTTTTCCCTTTACTGTTTCGTCGCGCAATAGCTCATTCATCACAGTAAGATTATCACCAAAATAAAGGCGATTGGCCGAATTTCCGTTTTGCCATATTGGGTGATACGTAGAATTTCCGTTATCGGCGGTACTTATCAGCAAGTTTCCGTTCATTTTGGTTCTTGAAATTCCTGTTGCCATAGCACTAAATTTGACTATTTAACCATTCATAATTAATGCGTTCCGTTACCATTCGTAATGTTAGCACCATAACTTTGCCTTGCCCGCTTTGCTCCAAAGTAGCATAATCGTTCCACATCGAACCTAAAAGAAGCCCGGGACCGTCATTGATAAAAATCAGCTTGGTTTTTATCGGAAGCCTCTGATTTATAGTCAGAGAATGATTTTACTTTCATATATAACAAAGATGATTAAGTGCAAAATTACTACTTTTTTCAAAAAACATCACGTCCCGACGCAGGTTGAGCCTGACGCCGGGACGTGGTAAAAGCTGTTTGGCTCGTTGCCAAGTCAAGCTACTTGGCCAGCTGTAGCCCTTGCAGCTTATCCCATGATCCTCTTGTGAAGTCGGGGACTTTGACCGGCGCAGAGCTGTTGGCAACGGAAATCTTGGAGAGCTCCGTAATGGCCGACCACTCCGCTGCGTCGTACACGTCCTGATCCAGCGGCAAGCCGTTGCGCAGGCAGTATATCAGGCGGTAGTCCATGATGAAGTCCATGCCGCCGTGTCCGCCCACCGTTTTTGCAAATTCGCCCACCTCCTGCACAATGGGGTGCTCGTAAACCTTGAGCAGGCTGTCCATTTTTTCCGGGCTTAGGGCGTTGTGAGCGTGTGGCTCTAAGGCAATGGCGCGTTTTGGGTACTTTTGCGCAAAGCCTTTTGTGCCCGACACCAGATGAATACGGCTGTAGGGGCGCGGGCTCGCAACGTCGTGCTGTATCAGGATGGACTTGCCCTTGGCGGTTTTTACCAGCGTAGTGTTCATGTCGCCCTGATTGTAGGTGGTTTTTGCCTGCTCCGAGTCTTCCCCAAAGCGCTCTTTGGCGTAGGCCGTCATGTTGAATTGGTTGGTGGAGAGGGAAACGAGGTAGTCCATCTTGTCGCCACGGTGGATGTTCAGGATTTGGCAGATGGGGCCTAAGCCGTGCGTGGGGTACAGGTTGCCGTTGCCTTCGATGTTTTCCTTCAGCCGCCAGTAGTCCCAGTAGCCTTTCAGTCCCGGACGCTTCACCTTTTCCTCTTCACCCACTTTTCCTGCGCCCGGCTGGTAGGATTCGGAGGAGCTGAGCCGCTCGTTGAAGTTCAAATCGCGCAAATCGTGTATGTAAGCGCCTTCTACGTGCACCACTTCTCCCAGCAAGCCTTGCTGCGCCATGTTCAGCGTTGCCATTTCAAAGAAATCGTAGCAGCAGTTTTCCAGCTGCATACAGTGCTTGCGGGTTTTTTCGGCGGTGTTGACCAGCTGCCAGCACTCGTCAATGGTACGCGCAGCGGGCACTTCAATGGCCACGTGCTTGCCGTGCTCCATGGCGTAAACCGCAATGGGCGTATGCAGCTTCCAGTGGGTGCAGATGTAGATGAGGTCGATGTCCTCCCGCTCGCACACCTGCTTCCACGCCTCTTCGCCAATGTATTCGTCGGCTTTGGGGAGCTGCCTTTTGGCCAGATTTTCCTGAACTCTGTCGAGGTTGTACTGCTCCAAGTCGCAGATGGCTTTTATCTCCACCCCGTCGATGTAGGTAAAGCGGTTGACGGCGCCCGGGCCTCTCATGCCCAGCCCTATAAACCCAACGCGCACGGTGGGTATCGGGTCGCAGCGCAGCTGTAGCGCGTCGGTTTGTCCGGCAGGGCGCACAGGCTCTGCCACGATGATTACGTTGCTCTTTTGGCAGGAAGAGGCGAGCATTGCGCCTGTAAGCGACAGGCACAGCGCAATAGCTGTAAATTGTGTACGTTTCATAGTTTTGCAATTAATAAGTGGTTGTTGAATTTTGGTGGAAGAAATTTATTTCTTTGCCTCTTTTTCGCTTCTGTCTTCGGACAGGAACGTGCGGTTGTAGTGGATACCCATGATGTCGTAGCGCGTCATCAGCTGAATCAGGCGCTCCTGAAATTTGTCGTAATCCCGCTTTCCCTTGGGTATCCAGCCGACTTCGGCAATGGCGGCTGCTCGCGGGTAGGTCATGTAGAGCACGCGCTCAAAGTTGGGCATGTATTCCGTCCACACGTTGCCCTGAAATCCCAGTATGCGCTTGGCTTCCTCATCGGTCAGTCCGGCCGGCGTAGGCTCGTAGGAGTACACTTTCCATATCGGCACGTATCCGCCAATGGTGTGCGGCTCTGTTTTGGGGTTGGCCTGATAGTAGTCGAGGTAGGCGTGCGAGTTGGGCGTCATGATTACGTTGTTGCCGCGGCGGATGGCGTCCGCAACAGCCGTAGCGCTTTCCCACGCGCGCCAGTGCATGATGGTTGCGCTCGGCGTAATGCCTCCCTCCAGAATTTCGTCCCAGCCGATAATTTTCTTTCCCTTGGTGGCAAGGAATTTTTCAATTCGGGTAATGAAGTAGGATTGCAGCTCGTGCTCGTCTTTCAAGCCCTCCTTTTTTATCCTTTCTTGGCAGGCGTGGCAGCGCGTCCAGCGCGTTTTGGGGGCTTCGTCGCCGCCGATGTGGATGTACTCGGAGGGGAACAAGTCGGCAACTTCCGTCAGGATGTCCTCCAGAAAGGCAAACGTTTCGTCCTTAGGGCAAAAAATATCGTCGTGCACGCCCCACAGTCCTTGCACCTCAAAGGGGCCGCCGGTGCAGGAGTATTGTGGGTAGGCGGTTAGCGCGGCAATGGCGTGTCCCGGCAGCTCAATTTCGGGGATAACCGTAACGAAGCGTTTTTCGGCGTAGGCGAGCACCTCTTTCACGTCGTCCTGCGTGTAGAAGCCGCCGTAGCGGGTGTTATCCCACTGCCGCTTTTCGGGGGCAACGTAGGCTCCTTTCAGCGTGCGGTTGCGGTATGCGCCCACCTCCGTCAGCTTCGGGTATTTTTTTATTTCGATGCGCCAGCCTTGGTCTTCCGTCAGGTGCCAGTGAAAGGTGTTCATCTTGTGGTACGCCAGCAGGTCGATGTACTGCATCACCTCTTCTTTGCTCATGAAGTGGCGGCCTACGTCGAGGTGCAGCCCGCGGTAAACGTAGCGGGGCGAGTCCTCTATTTCAACGCAGGGTATAGCCCACTTTACGCCGGTTGCCTGATGCTTGCTCTCAATTTGCGCAGGCAGCAGCTGACGAATGGTCTGCATGGCGTAAAAAACGCCGCGCGGCGTTTTGGCCTCTACCTGCACCTTGTTTTTCTTCACCGACAGCTTGTAGGCTTCGTCGCTTTTCAGCTTTGGGTTGAGCGTGCACGTCAGCGTGTTGTCGCCCGCCCCGCGATCCGTTACCGCAAGGGAAAATCCGGCGGCGGATTGAAGCTGCTCGTTCAGCCGCGCCACCGCGTACTGCATTTGCGCGTTATTTGTGCTCAGCACAATCTTTGTTTGGGGGGTAACGGTAAATTCGCCCGCCTGCTGCGCACATTTTTCCGGTAGCGGAATGAGGTTTAACGCCCTTGGTCCTTGGGCATGAACATTTGCCGCAAAAAGCGCAGCGCATCCTAACAAGAGGAATTTTGAATTTTGAATTTTGAATTTTGAATTACGCATAATGATTTTGAATTTTGAATTAGGGATTAGGGATTACGATAAAAAAATATTATTGACACAAGCCGAATTTCTTCTACTGAACGGGTTGAATAACGTAAGCATACCGATAAGAACCGTACTTTACGCGGTACTGCTCCAGCGGCAGCGCACCCCAGCTGTTAACTCCCGCTACGCCCATTTGGCGGTAATCTACGTTAAGGTAGATTTCGTTGCGCTTGGTCAGCTCGCCGGAGTGGTATTGCTTTCTGTCCTTTTCGGGGTCTAAATCGTTGATGGAGTAGAACAGCGCCGAAAATGCTATGGGCAGCTCGCCCGTTATCTTCAGCCCCCTACCCTTTTTGTCGGTCAGCGAAAGCCAGCGCACGTCGGTTTTGTTGCCGGTTTCCTGCGGGCGCACGTAGGGGTGAAATTGCTCGTCCACCGTGCTTTTGTACAGACCCACGTTGGAGGAGTAGCTGCGGTCAATGTAGTTTTCCCATGGGCCGCGACCGTAGTAGGTCAGGTTGCTGTATTGCTTGGGGATAACAAAGCAGGCGCCGAATTTCGGCGTCATCGGGTATTCTCCCCTTATGGCTTCAAAGCTGTTTTCTACGGCAATTGCGCCGCTGCCGTCCACCGTGTAGGTTTGCGTGAGCTTGGCGTCGCCGTTGAGGAGCGATTTTTCGGCAACAATTTTATAGGCTTCACCCTCTTTGCTAACCTTTACCGTTGCCGGCTCCGTTTTTCCGGCGTCGTGCCACACGCGCAGCTTGTTGTTGGAGCCTGCGCCGTGGTCGTTGTCCACCATAGCTCGCCAAAAGTTGATTTGTCCGCCGCCGTTGCCTATCAGCTTTTGCCCGTTGTACGCGTAGCTTTTGATAACGCCTTTTTCCAAGTCAAACGTAACCGAAAAGTTCCCTCCTTTTCCCGTCCACTCTTTTTCCGTTTGCGTTGCCTTGAGCGGCGTTTGCGACGGGACAAACGCGGGCGCTACAAAATCGGAGAGGGCAAATTGCTCGTTGGCAACCGTAAAATCTTTGGGCAGGAGCGGCTCGGCGGCTTTCAGCCTGTAGCGCACGTCCAAAAAGTACTCCTTGCCGGACGGCTGAAGGGCGTAGGTAACGGGCAGCTTAATCTTTGCCGCTTGCTGAGGGGCAGCGGTGAGGTTTTCCACCCGCCCCGACTGCACGGGCAGCCCGTTTTCGAGCAGCTCCCACGACAAGTAGTAGCCGCTCAAATCGCGAAAATAGCTTTTGTTCTTTACCTCCACCTCAAAGCTTTGGCTGTTTGCCAGCGTTGTCCCGATATTTTGGTACACTTTTTTCACCTCGTAAGCGCCGGGGTTAGGCGTTCTGTTCGGGCTGATAACGCCGTTTATCAAAAAGTTGCGGTCGTTGCCCTTGCCCTCAAACACCGATTCCGGCTCAAAGTCGCCCCCGTAGGCGTAGAACGTTTTTCCGTTGCGGGTAACCTGAAAGCCCTGATCTATCCAGTCCCAAATGAAGCCGCCCTGCAAGGTCGGGTATTTGGGGTCTTCAATCACCTCCCAGTAGTCCTTGAAGTTCCCGAGGCTGTTGCCCATGGCGTGGGCGTACTCCGAGGCAATCATGGGGCGGTCGGGGCGGTGCTCCGCGTACCAGCGGAAGCCGTTCGGGCTTGGGTACTGCGGCACGTAAATATCGGTATTCCACTCGTACACGGCGCGCTCGTACTGCACGGGGCGGGTGGGGTCGGCTTTTTTCAGCATGATGTAGGCGTTGTAGAAGTTGTAGCCGTTGCCGGCTTCGTTGCCCAGCGACCAGAACGTAACGCAGGGGTAGTTTTTGTCGCGCTCGTACATGCGCATCACGCGGTCGAGGTGAGCGGTGAGCCAGCGGTGGTTGTTGCCCAGCGTTTTGTCGAGATCGTAGTACAGCCCGTGCGATTCGATGTTGGCTTCGTCGCAAACGTAAATTCCGTACTCGTCGCACAGCTCGTAGAATAGGGGGTCGGAGGGGTAGTGGCACGTGCGCACGGCGTTAACGTTGAGCTGCTTCATCAGCTCAATATCCTTGCGCATGTCGGCTTCGGAGATAACGTGCGCCGTGAGCGGGTCGTGTTCGTGGCGGTTTACGCCCTTAAAGAGCACCGGCTGACCGTTGACCAGCACCTGCGCGTCCTTGATTTCTACGGTGCGAAAGCCCACGCGCACGGGTATCACCTCCAGCGTTTTGCCAACGCTGTCTTGCAGCGTAATGTACAGCGAGTAAAGGTTGGGCGTTTCTGCCGACCACGCCTTTACGTTTGGCACATCGTGGTTGAACGTAAAGGTGCGTTTGCCGGACGTCATGTAGCACTTGGTGCTGAAGTCAATGACTTTTTTTCCGGCGGCATCCGCCATTTGTACAATTACCTGCATCGGCACATCTGCTTTTTCGTCCTTCTTCAGGGCGTAGTTGTTCACCTCCACCGACAGGCTAAAGACGCCGTTTTTGTAGCTTTCGTCGAGCGTGCTGATAACTTTGAAGTCGCGAATGTCCAGCTTTGGCGTGGCGTAGAGGTACACATCGCGCTCAATGCCCGATATGCGCCAAAAATCCTGACACTCGAGGTAGCTGCCTATGCTCCACCGGTAAACCTCGAGGGCTACCGTATTTTCGCCTGCGCGGAGGTAGGGGGTAATATCAAACTCTGCCGCCAGCTTCGAGTCCTCGCTGTAGCCCACGTACTGCCCGTTAATCCAAATGTAAAATGCCGACTTCACCGCGCCTAGGTGGATGAACACCTGCCGCCCGTTCCACGACGGCGGAATGCTGAAGGTGCGGCGGTAGGAGCCAACGGGGTTGTAGTCCGACGGGATATTTTCGACCAGCTTGTTGGGGTCGAGCTTGGAGTACGGAGCGCCGAACTCAAAGGGATGGTTTACGTAAATGGGGTAGCCGTAGGTTTTGCCGGTATTGTTGAACTCCCAGTTGGCGGGTACCTGAAAGTTGTCCCACTTCGACACGTCAAACGAATCTTTGTAGAACTCCACCGGGCGCAGGGAGGGATTTTCCACCCACTTGAACTTCCACGTGCCGTTGAGCGATTGGAAGTAGGCCGACCGCTCTTTTTTGCGGCCTTCTGCCAGCGCCTGCGTTTCGTAGGCAAAGGCGCTTGCCCGCATGGGCATGCGGTTGACGTTGGTTACCGCAACATTTTGCCACTCCTTGAGCGGGGCGTCGCTACTTTGCTTGGCCTGTTGCGCGTGAGCGTAGCCCGCAAAAACAGCCGGAATTGTAAGACACAAAAGCGTTTTTTTCACTATCATTTTCATCTTTTCATTTAGGCAAACATTCCGCAAATGTAGTAAGGAATATTCTACTAACCTCTTTTTCTTCGTTAAGAGTTTAACTAATGATTATTATTTAACTTTTCATGGAGATTTCTTAATTTTTCTAAGTCAATTTCCGGCGGCGTCAGCTTTTCGTTTTTCGGATTGTGAAGTTCCGCTCCGGCAGGCGTATAGTCGCTGAAAAATCCGCCGTTTTGGAGGAAGAAAGCGCCGTTTTGCACGCCGCCTTTATAGTCCATTCGCGCACCCTTGCGGCCGGTGTCGTCGATGGAGAACTTCGCGCGGCTGCCAACGTACAGCCACCTGCCGTCAACCGTTCTCGCCCATTGGTTGGCGTAGCTTGCCCTGCGCGAAAGGTAGCCGTTGGTTGGGACAAAATTTTCCAGAAAAGAGTGCGCCCGCTTGTAGTAGGTATCCGTCAGCGGACGCAAAAAGGAGGCTATCAGCAGCCATTTTTGCTCGTCGGGCGTGTAAAAGTAGGCGGTGTACTCCGTTGCGCCGTTGCCGTCGGGCTCGACGCGCGTCAGGAACTTATACGTATTGCCGGTTTTCCAAGGGTAAATCAGGGAGCTCTGCCCCCCGGAGCCTTCGTTGCCAAATGAGCCTGTGCGCACTTTCTCGCCCTTTGCAAGTAATTTAATTTTGTGGCTTTCGGGTATCTCGCTTGGGTTGTCCGTTTTGAAGGGGCTCCAAACCGAAAACAGCACCCGCCTTTCGGTGGCGGAGTTGACCTGAATGCCGAAGTAGCCCTCGCCAAATCCGTTGGCCATGTAGTAGCTGCCAACGGGGTCTTGCCCTTGCGGCACGGTTAGTTCGCTGTAAAACCACTCTATGGTTTCCTTTTCGGGGAAGGGGTAGCTGAGGTGGACGGACGGCCCGCGCCGCCCCCAGTAGAATGAAAAATCGCCTACGCAGCTTGTTGTGCCGGCAAGGGCGCTTCCGGTGGCAGTAAGGTCTATCGCCTCGGCGCCAGCTTGCTTCGTTGGGGAGGTTTGGTCGCGCTTTTTTGCAAGTTCTCCCAACGTTAATCCCTGAAAATCAACACGAACGTATCCGCTATCGCTTACCTTCACGCAGCCCAGCGGCGCCACCGCGTTTGCTCCGGCGTTCAGCTTCACCCGCCACGCAGCGCCCGCGCACCTCGCGCTGATGCTCACCGTATCCGTAGCGTTGTATCGCAGCGAAAGGCACAGCTCGCCGGGCTGCCCCACCCGGAAGAAAACGCTCACCTGCTCCTCTCCGCGCTCACCGGTTTTGCCGGTTACGTAAGCGTTGCCGCCAAAGGGAACGGTAAGGGTTGATGCGTTGAGCTGAGGCTGTGCTGTAGCCGCAAAGCTGCATAGGAAAAGGGGTAGAAGAAAGGTGTAGCGCAAATATTTTTTCATGCTTATTTGTTTTTATTTTATTGAATTACAATAAGTTGAACAATCAGGTAATATGGCTGTATTGCGCTACTGCACCGCGTGATCTCTTGGAAAAGGTTTTCCGCTCCACGCCTTTTTTGCCGTCCATTCCTGCGGGGCTTCCGTCCAGAAGGCATGGTTGGCGGGCAAGCCCAGCGGCAGGAACACCAGCGAGGTAATGTAGAGG
>JAISLN010000252.1 GCA_031290835.1 Prevotellaceae bacterium | reverse complement strand
AAAAAACGACAGCATTTGTGAGAAAACATATTTACCTGAATACATAGCCTTGAGATTTTCGAATGAAAATTCTCAAAATTACAGCTTAAAAATTCAAGTCCAAGAAATCAAAAGAGCATTTTATTTTATTGATTATCAATATACTATAAGCAAATTTTTAAAATCAACGCACTGACAGTAATTTGGGATAAATGATTCGGCGCACAATTCGGGAATTTTACCTACCTTTGCAAAATAGCTAAAAGCAAGTATCGTGATAGTAGAAAGAACAGCCAACGAATTTGTTATCCGTTTCCCGTTCACAGCCAATACGGAGCAGCTGCAAGACATGGTAGATTACCTGCGCTACAAGGAGCTGACCGCTAACCGCAGCGTTGCCCAATCCGAAGTGGGTAAGCCGGCGCGTGAAATCAACCGCAGCTGGTGAAAACAAAATGCCGACAAGTTCACAAATAGCCCCAACGATGAAAGCTATCGCTGATGCTAACGTAAAAAGTTAAAACCCTTAAAATCAAAAAAATCACATGGAATTTCGTACCGAAAAAGACACGATGGGCGAGGTAAAAGTACCCGCCGACAAGTACTGGGGCGCACAAACCGAGCGCTCGCGCAACAACTTCAGGGTTGGGCCGGAGGCGTCCATGCCAAAGGAAATTATTGAGGCGTTTGCCTACCTCAAAAAGGCCGCCGCCTACGCCAACTGCGACTTGGGCGTGCTCTCCGCCGAAAAGCGCGACCTGATTGCGAAGGTGTGCGACGAAATTTTGGAGAAAAAGCTGTGCGACCAATTTCCGCTCGTAATCTGGCAAACCGGCTCGGGTACGCAGAGCAACATGAACGTGAATGAGGTGATAGCCAACCGCGCCCACGTGCTGCAGGGCAACAAGCTGGGCGAGGGAAAAACCTTTATCCACCCCAACGACGACGTGAACAAGTCGCAGTCGAGCAACGATACCTTCCCCACGGCTATGCACGTGGCGGCGTACAAGGCGGTGGTGGAAACAACCATCCCGGGCGTGGAAAAGCTGCGCGACACGCTGCGCCAAAAGAGCGAGGCCTTTAAGGACGTTGTAAAAATCGGGCGCACGCACCTCATGGACGCCACGCCGCTAACGCTGGGGCAGGAGCTGTCGGGCTACGTGGCGCAGCTCAACCATGCGCTACGCGCCATCAAAAACACGCTGGCGCACCTCTCCGAAATTGCGCTGGGCGGCACGGCGGTGGGCACAGGCCTCAACACCCCAAAAGGCTACGACGTAAAGGTGGCGGAGTACATCGCCAAGTTTACCGGCCTGCCCATCAAGACCGCCCCCAACAAGTTTGAGGCGCTGGCAGCGCACGACGGCATTGTGGAGGCGCACGGTGCGCTGAAGCAGCTGGCGGTGTCGCTCATGAAAATTGCCAACGACATCCGCATGATGGCCTCGGGGCCGCGCTCCGGCATTGGCGAAATCCTTATCCCCGAAAACGAGCCGGGCTCGTCCATCATGCCCGGAAAGGTAAACCCCACGCAGTGCGAGGCCACCACCATGGTGTGCGCACAGGTCATCGGCAACGACGTTACCGTGAGCGTAGGCGGCAGCACCGGGCACTACGAGCTCAACGTATTCAAGCCCGTTATGGCCAACGCCTTTTTGCAGTCGGCGCGGCTGCTGGGCGACGTGTGCACCTCGCTCAACGACCACTGCGCCGTGGGCATTGAGCCCAACACCGCCCGCATCAACGAGCTGGTGAACAACTCGCTCATGCTGGTAACGGCGCTCAACACGCACATTGGCTACGAAAAGGCGGCGCAAATTGCCAAAAAGGCGCACAAGGAGCACACCACGCTACGCGCGGCCGCGCTGGCGCTGGGCTACCTCACCGACGAGCAGTTCTCGGAGTGGGTTGACCCGAAAAAAATGGTGTAAGCTATTCCCCCCCAAAAAAAACCGGAGAACGGAAAGCATTTATCAGCCTTCCGTTCTCCGTTTTTTTACCTTTTCTACATCGCCAACTTCTATATCGCCAACTTACACATTATCAGTTTCTAAAGAATCAAACATAACCGCTTTTATCTCTCCAAAAAAAGTTAAACTACGCTAATCGCGTAAAAATAACCTGCAAAATATTTGTAAGCACTACGTAAAATACGTAGATTTGCGCGTTGGTTTTTGTACCCGCAAGCAAAAACAAATCAAAAACGGAGATTATGGAACCGCTAACACCGCAGGAAAAGCAGCTAATGCTTTACATCTGGAAAACAGGAAAAGGATTTATAAAGGATTTTCGGGACAAATATCCGGGAGAACCCAAACCTCCCTACACGACCATAGCTACCATAGCAAAAAAATTGGAAGCTAAGGGATATGTTACCTCCAAGCTCTACGGGAATACCTACGAATATCGCCCTAAAATCAAGCAGGACAAGTACAAGCGAAGCTGTATATCGGACATGGTTGCCAGCTATTTTCAAAATTCCTACAAGGACATGGTAGCTTTTTTTGTTCAGGAAGAAAAATTGTCCGAGCAAGATTTGGAGGAAATTATCCGCCTGATTAAAAACCGTAAATGAAAAAGCGATGGAACTTTTGCTCTACCTCATCAAAGTTAATCTGGCTATCGCGCTGCTGTATGGCCTATATCGCCTGCTTTTTCAGGGCGATACCTTTTTCCGCTGCAAGCGCTTTATCCTTTTATCAATTCCGATAATTGCGCTTTTGTACCCGCTCCCGACGATTTCGGATAGGGTGCTGTCGCCCGAAATGATAGCAAGCGGAAGCGCTTTGCCGGTTTACTACCTGAACGAAATCACTATTTTTCCCGATAGCACGCCGCTGTCTGCGCCGTTTTGGGACAGAGAAGAAATGCTGCACGTGGCAATAGTTGCCTATTTCATTGGCGCTCTTTTTTTTCTTCTCCGGTTAATCCTGCAAGCGGTTAGCACCTTATCGCTTGTGCAAAAAACAAATCCCGTCGTGCTGCACGGGAGGAAAATCCACGCCCTGAAAGGCGCTCCTGCCCCCTTTACTTTTTTTACCCGAATAATCCTCGACCCCGAAAAATATTCCGAAAGCGAGCTGAGCGAAATACTTTTGCACGAAGAAGCGCACATGCGGCAAAAGCATTTTTTTGACCTGATGCTCGCCGAAGTAGCAACCGCGCTTTGCTGGCTTAACCCTTTCGTCCGGTTGCTGAAAAAGGAAATACGGATAAACCTGGAATATCTTGCCGACCAAGCCGTACTGCAATCCGGATGCGAAGCAAAGCGCTACCAGCTCCACCTGTTAAGGATATCTTACGCTAAGGCTACACGAAAGCTAGCTAATAATTTCAACGTTTCACCACTTAAAAAAAGAATTATCATGATGAACAGAAAAAAAACATCGCCCGTAAGCGTATGGAAGTATGCTTTGTTGGCGCCCGCCTTTGCCTTTTTGGCATTTTTCAACGAGTCGTTGAAAGCGGAAATTCACCTCCCTGCCCCCGCGGCAGATGCTATCGGTAAGGCGGCGCCTGCCGATGAAAACAGGCAAGGCAGCGCACCTGCCGAAAAAGCAAAGCAGGATACGTCGCCAAAACCAACGGTTGTAATTACATCAATACACGTGGACAGAGCTTTGACAAAAGAGGAAAAAGGCGCAACATCCACACCAAGCATTACTATTACAGCAAGGAAAGAGGTGAAAAAAGACGCAACAACAAAAGAAACATCTACACCACCGACAATGCATGATGACGAATCTTCTTTCTACATCTTGGGGGAAGGCGCGACCAAAGACGAACCTTCTTTCTACATTCTGAAGGAAGGCGCGACCAAAAAGGTAGTCTATAGAACTGTAAATGAGGAACCAAAATTTCCTAACGGAAATAATGCGCTGCTGCAGTACTTTCGCGAAAACATCAAATATCCGAGAACCGCCTTCAGCGACGGCATTCAGGGACGGGTGGTTGCCCACTTTATTGTAACCGATAGCGGTAAAATCGAAAACGCAGAAATCATCCGTTCGCTACACCCGGATTGCGACGCGGAAGTAATAAGGATTATTGAAGCCATGCCTGCGTGGATACCCGGCAAAGAAAAGGGAAAACCGGTAAATGTATATTTTACTTTACCTATTACCTTTCGCTTGGAGTAAGAAGTTGCGCTGCACCTGTAGCCGGTGCAAAAGGAAATGAGGCTCAAAATCCCCGATATTTTCTTACTTTTTTCTTTGCAGCAGGGCAAGCGCCAAGCTTTCGAGGTGCTCTTTTCGCGCCTGCGGCACGCCTACCAACTCAAGGTTTTGCAGAGCGTCGGCAAGCAGGGCGTTTTCCGCGTCTTTTAGGCGCTGCGGTGCGTTGGCTTTGGCGTAGAATTTTTTTACCTGCTCCGTTTTTTCGGCGAGCGGGAGCTGGCTGTCCTGCATAAGCTGCAAAAAATCGCTGCGCTCCTGCCCCGATAGGGCTTCCGCCGTGGCCACAAACAGAAAAGTTTTTTTGCCCGCCGCAATGTCGCCGCCCGTGGTCTTGCCAAATTCGGCGGCGGTGGAATATACGTCGAGGTAGTCATCCTGCAGCTGAAACGCCAGCCCCAGCTTGCGGGCAAAGTCGTAGAGGCGCTGCACGTCGGCGCTGTCGGCGGCAGCGACCAATGCGCCCATGGCGGCGGCGGCGGCAAGGAGCGCCGCCGTTTTTTTGCCCACCATGTCAAAGTACTGTTCCTCCGTGATGGCGGGCAGCTGCTCAAAGTCCACGTCGAGCTGCTGCCCTTCGCACACCTCTGTGGCGGCGCGGTTGAAAGCGCCAAGCAAGGCGCCGGAGCGAGCGCCGCCCGCGCCGCATATCAGCTTGTAGGCCTCAATCAGCATGGCGTCGCCGGAGAGCACGGCAGCGCTTGTGCCCCACCTGCTCACCACCGTTGGGCGCCCGCGCCGCAGGCTTGCCCTGTCCATAATATCGTCGTGAATGAGCGTAAAGGTGTGGAAGAGCTCTACGCCCAAGGCAATATCAACGTGCTCTTTTTCAATTTTTTGCAGAAACAAATCGGTGCACAGGAGTAGCAACACCGGACGTATGCGCTTTCCGCCCGAGCTCAGCGCGTAGCGCATAGGCTGGTAGAGCATTTCCGGCGATTGCGGAAAGCTAAGGCTGTCAACAGCGCGGGCAAGCCGCTCCGTGAGCTGCGAAAAGGAGTACATGGGGGATGGGGGCTACTTTTGGCCGGCAGCCGAATTGGCGGCGTCTTTGCTTTTGTTGGGATTACCGCTGTTGGACATGTTGCAGTAGCCTACAAACTTAGCTCCCACTTCGATGAGAATTTGCTCCATGGTGAGGTCGCCGGTGATGTTTGCGGTAGACTTGAGCGCAAGGAAGTCGCTTGCCGTTATTTTACCGTTTACCTTTCCAAGTATGTCGGCATTTTTGCAGATAATATCGCCCTTAATGTGGCCGGTTTCGCCTACAACGAACTTTCCCTTGGTGCTAACGTTGCCCTCCAGCACGCCGTCGATGCGAATATCGCTCGACGCCAAAATGTTGCCTACAAAAGTAGTACCCGAACAAATGCGGTTAATGCCATTTGAGATAATCTCAGTATCCTGTGCTTTTCCCATTATATCTGATTTTTTATATTATTTTGGTACAAATATAACCCTATTTTCTATACTTTCGCAAAAAAAATGTATTAAAAAAATTAAGTACCTATGCATTTGATGAAAATAATTGCCAAAATATTTGTCGTAATACTCTGTGTATTAATATTATTTGTTGTTTCAAGCGTTACGCTGACGGTTATTTATCGAAATGATATCGTCAGCGCGGCGCTGGAGGCTGTTGCCAGGAGTAACGAGCTGTCCTTCAAATCACAAAGCGTAGATGTGGCGTTTTCCTTCAAGCTGAAAAATACGGCGCTGCTTTTTGGCAACGTTGACGTAAAAAGCCGCAAGAGCGTATCCGACGTAACCCTTGCGCTGCAAGCCGAAACCCTGCGCGTTGAGGTGGATTTGCTGCGCTTTGCGCTGTACGGGGAGGTGAGCGTAAAAAAGCTGGCGGTGAAAAACGGGCAGCTCAGCCTGCGCTTGGCCAGCCGGGGCAGGCGCGGCAGCCCCGACGCTTCGCCCCAGCTGCCCGACACCGAAGCGCTGCTGTACGGGGTGAGCAAAATACAGCTGGAGCGCTGCCGGCTGAGCGTGGAGGATGCTTCCGGCGGCAGCGTGGCGGTAGAAGTTGAGGCGCTGAGCGCGGACATGGAGCAGAAAGGCGAAAAGCTAAACCTGCACGCAAAAGGCTTGATGGCGGTGCAGGCGTCGGGAGGGAAAAAGCCGGCGCAGCGCACGCTCACAAAGCTTTCCGTTGACGTCAGGGGTAGCCTTGCGCAGGGCGTGGCAACCGTTGCCGACGGCAAGCTCAGCGTAAACGGCGTAGCGCTGGAGGCTACGGGCAGCGTGGCTTTTCGTCCGCTCGGAGAGGTGGATGCGAGGATTACCGGGAAAAATTTGTCGCTTGAGCACGTCGTTGGCCAAGCGCGTAAGTACGTGGAGCTCGACGCGCCGGAGCGGCTAAGCGGCCGCGCCGACGTGAAAATACGCCTGAGCGGAAGCCTGAAGGAAAAATCGACCCTGCGCCTCACGGGCGCCGGCGCGGTGCGCAACGCGGCGCTAAAACTGAAGGGTATGGAGGAGTTTAGCGCCAAAGAGCTGACCTGTAGCATTTCCAGCCACGACGTAAAAAATTTGCGCTCGTACGCCTGCGACGTCAGCAGCGGCAACGTTCTCTGGCGCAACTTCCGCTTCAGCGGCGAAGGCGCCGTCCGCAATTTTGCATCGCCGGTGTACGACCTCAACGTCGGCTTTTTGGGTGACGTAGCTGCGCTAAAGGTGGGGGGCTTGCTCGAAGGCAGCGTACAGGGCACGGCGCAGCTGCGCACCACAGCGTGGAGCTACGAAGGCGTTGAAGCGCTTGGCGTTCGCGCAGACGTTGTCAATTTTAAAGCATTGATATTCAACGAATTATATACTTTCAGCGGGCAGCTTTCCGCCGATAAAAACGTGCTTGAGCCGCAGCTCAACGTTGCGTGCTCCGCCGCCGAAGGCGCGTTTAGCGGAGCGGTGCAGGGCTACCTGAAGGCCTTGCTGGACGAAAGCCCGGCAACGCTGAAAATTAGCGGCAACCTTGCCGCAAAACGCTTAGACCTGGACAAGCTGCTTGCGCAGGGCGACAGCTCCGCGTCCGACCGCCTCAGCATCTACGCCAACCTCAACGCGCAGGCCGACGAGCTCACCGTGCTTGGCGATTTGTACACAAATGCCTCCGGCGCTGTTAGCTACAGCTCCCGCAGCCTGCTTATCAACAAGCTGAGCGTTGATGCGTTTGGCGGCACGCTGGGCGGCGACGTAAAGCTGTACAGCGGCGCAGGCGGGCGCAAGCGCTTGGGCTGCGACTTGTACTTCAACAGCCTACAGCTGGAAAGCCTGCCCTACCTGCACAAAAAATTCGGCGTCAAGCCCGGCAGCGTACAGGGCAAGTGCAGCGGCGCCATCACGCTTGCCTCCGACGTCAACAGCGAGGGGCCGGACATGGACAAGCTGGCAGCAACCCTTAACTTTACCGTAAGCAACGGGCGGCTGCTGGAGTTCGCGCCCATTCAGCCGCTGTCGGCCTACCTCAAAAAGTCGCTCCTGCAGGACGTGCGCTTCTCCGCCCTGAAAAATACCCTTAGCCTCGAAAACGGCAAAATCACCATCCCCAAAATGGAGGTGCGCTCCACAGCGCTCAACGCCATCATTGCCGGAACGCAGGAGCTCAAGGGCGACTTCGATTACCACATAACGCTATACCTCAACGAGCTGTTTTCGCGAAAAGAAAAAGACATCGAAAACCCGATAAAAGAGGATAAAACAAAGCTGTTTTTGCGCTTTACCGGCAAAAATGGCGTAACCGAAGTAACCCACGACGCCCGGGAGTGGAGCAAAAACATGGAGAAAAAAGCGCAACGCGAGGCGCAGGAAATAAGGAGCCTGCTGCGCAACGGGCAGGAAGCCGACAAAAACCCGCCGACAACCGCGCCAAAAACGAAAAAAATCACCGTAGAGTGGGAAGAGGACGAAAGCGTAGGAGCGCCGGAAAAAACGCCGGAAAAGCCCAAGCAAAAGCCCGAAAAACCGGCGCAAAAAAAGCAGCGCTCGGAGGTAGAGGTGGAGTGGGACGAGTGAGAGTGAAGAATTAAAAATGAAGAATTAAGAATAGCAGGGAGATAGAGAGCGATGAACAGGGTGAAGTATTTATTCTACAATAAATTTTTTATAATAATCTTTGCGGCGGTGGTAGCGTCGTACTCCATTATTGTCAGCCAGCGGTTTGTGAACGAGGTTGCCGAGGAGGAGCGCGTAAAGGTGGAGCTGTGGGCCGACGCCATTGCGCTGCTCACGCAGTCCGAGCCAACCTCCGACATCAACTTTGAGTTTATCCACAAGGTGGTTACCAGCAACACCTCCGTGCCCTGCATCCTCGTGGACGAAGACGGCAACCTGCTATCAACCAAAAATATTGATTCGAGCAAAATCAGCACGCCCGAAAAGCTGCGCGCCCGAATTGAGCGCATGAAAAAGCACCACGACCCCATACGAATTACCTTTGCGGAGGGCGACGTAACGCTAATGTACTACGACAACTCCGCCATACAGAATATCCTCAAAAATTTTCCCTACGTGCAGCTCTCGGCCATTGCGCTGCTGATAACGCTGCTCTACCTCTTTGTCAGCACGGCAAAAAAGTCGGAGCACAACCTGCTGTGGATGGGCATGGCAAAGGAAACCGCCCACCAGCTGGGCACCCCCATAACCTCCATGCTGGGGTGGCTCACGCTGCTCAGGGAAAAGGAGGGCGACAGCGAAATTGTGCGGGAGCTCGAAAATGACGTAATTCGCCTGCAAAAAGTGAGCACCAAGTTTGCGCAAATCGGCGTAAAGGAAAACGTGCAAAACGTTGATATTATACAGGTTGCACGAAACAGCATGGACTACGTGCGCCACCGGGCGTCGAAAAAGGTAGCGCTGATTGACAGCACCTGCGGGCTTTCCGCAAATGCCCGGGTAAACGCCGTGCTCTGGGAGTGGGTGGTAGAAAACCTGCTCAAAAATGCGCTCGACGCCATTGGCGCAAGCAGCGGCACCGTAAAGATTTTGGCGTACAAAACAGAAAAAAAAGTGGTGCTGGACGTGCTGGACAGCGGGCGCGGAATACCCTCCAAAAAGCTCTACAAAAAAATCTTTACGCCCGGCTACACCACCAAAAGGAGAGGCTGGGGGCTTGGGCTATCCCTCTGCAAGCGCGTGGTGGAGGACATCTGCCGCGGCAAAATATTTGTGCTCCACTCCGAGCCCAACAAGGGCACCACCATAAGGGTGGTGATGAAAATCAGCGAAAAGTGAGGCGGCGGCGCAGCGTGCTTCGCTCAAAGGAACGAACTATGGGGCGCAACTCGGATTTGGCGATGAGAGCTATCGGGAGATTCAAAATTGGTCTGTTCCAAGATGTTTTCCAATATAGCCAACATAAATTTTCCCATTTTCAGGAAAAAGATGAAAGCGTAAATTCCCCGCCTTTATGTGCAGCTCGAAACATTCTTTTCTCCCGTCAGGCAAGGCAAATGTTCGTTGATTACGGTATTTCTCTTGCGACATTGTTGTTCCCGATTCGGGGGAAATATTCAAAGCGGCTTTACTGTTGGCGTCGGCATAGCTAAATTTCCCATCTTTCCAATACTGAACAACATATCTATCCAGCTCTTTTAATTTTGAAATGATTTTATCCATATATGAACTTCCTGTTTTTTTAATATCATCTTTAACGGAAGGGCAAAGAATTACCTTTGAAAAAAGCAGCTCTCTTCGCTCCCAAAAGGAGCCGGGAGTAGCCTCCCTTAAGAATTTGGTGCGAAATATTTTGTGAGCGTCTTTATTGCAGAGGCATCTTTGCCTGTCCAAACCGGCGCTATCAAAATCAAAGTTAAGCCCATAGAAAGCGTTATATGTTTTATACAAGCTGTCAAAGTCGTCAAAAGACACTATTTCATTATCCGTAGAATTAATCCTCTGAAATAGCTTGGGCAGCACGGTTTGGCTGAATTGCCTGTCTTCCATTTTTGAGAAAACCACTTCGCCAAAAGCTCCATCAGCTGTTTGTACATCCCAAATAGCTTCGTCGTACTTAAAAAAGTTGTCGTTTTCATACCGCTCGTCAACAACCATATCGTTCAAATCCTGCAGGTTGATTTCTATGTCCTTGGCGGCAGCATTTTCGTAGCTGCTGTGGTACAAATAGTAGTTAAACATTTTTTCTAAGCTGTATCAAGCGTGAATAATCAACTTGGGTTTGGTCAAAAAATCCTTTGGGCCAGCTCGTTAGTTCTCCTTTCTCTTTTACGCCAATGGTGTTAACCGTTGGTTGAGCGTCTTTATCATCTTGCTGGAAAAAGTTGATAGAAACATTTTCCTGCCCTATTTTTTTCTCTGCAACCGCAATTTGAATACCGTTAATGACGTGGTCGCTATGAGTTTCCACAACCACATTAACGCCGGCGTTGGCAATTGTTGCCAAAAATTGCCCGATTTTCGATTGAGCGGAGGGGTGTAAATGCGCTTCAGGATTTTCAACAATCAGAAATCTGTTTTTTTTCGCAATCAATCCCGATACGATAATGGGTAAAACGTAGCTTATGCCAAAACCTGTATTGGTAGGTACTACAGCGCTGCCTTTGGAGTAGCTGTTTTGCACTTCAATGCGCGCTGTGTGGGTTTTATCGTCAAAGTGCGACGTAATGGAAACGCCGGAAAGTATGAACTCCAGCCATGCGTTAACGTAGTGTTCAAAGCGGCTCCCCAACAGATTTTCCTTGTTAACTCGTTCGTCTTCCGGCTTGAAGCTCCAGTTCAGGTTGGCAATAATTTGTGCTGTATATTCTCCTTTAAAACCTACGTTGGGGTAATCGTAAAATTTGATGCTCTGCGACATTCTCGGTCCTATTCTTTCCGCATTGAGGTAGTAAAATTCCTGATAGCACAGCGGATTATCCTTGTAGGTGTTGGATACTTCTTTAGGCGTTAGCCACAGCTCCTGCCCGGTATTTGTACTATAAGTAACTATAAATTCATTTTCTCCATCAAATAGTCCCAATATAACGAGGTCGCGAATATTGGAATCAACAGGTATTACATAATCGCTGTTTCCTAAATCAAGGCAGTAAGAGCCGTTCAGCTCCACGTTCAACCCGTTCAGCTCATTGTAGCTAAACCTGCCGTTTTCCCATTTTGAGCAGTGCTCTATGGTTTTTCGTAAAAACAGCAAGGATTGTATAGCAGTACTTTTCCCGTTGCCATTGGCGCCTGCCAGCACAGTCAGCTTGTTTAACGGAATTTCTACTTCATGGAAGCATTTGAAATTTTTAATTTTAGCATAGTTCATAGTCAATATTTTATTGTTGAGGCGAACAATTTATTTAGCTCTTCGTAGGTGTAAAGAAGGTTGGCTTTGCCGTTTGTTCCATAAGACAGGTAGGAAAAGAGCTTTTCGTCTTGCGCTATTTTATCAGCCAACGGGTGGAGTAGCGATTGGCTATCGTTCAACGTTTTGATTTTTTCATTTTCGTAGTCGGCAAGTAAAACGGATATGCACACAAATAGCGCTTTATTTATGAGCTGTTTATGAGCATCGGGGTGGAGGTCTTTAGCGGTAATCTTCCGAAATGCATATTTTTTTCCGAATAAATATTCTGCATTTTTCATTGCGTTGGAGAATTTTTTTACCTGCTGCTCGAAATCAACTTTTTTGCTTTTTATATGCGCTTCGGTAAATTCATCCAAAGAAGAATCCATGTAGCCCGTGTAGGAGTCGATGCTTCCTTTCGATATTTTCATTTCATAAAACATAAGAAATCTGAGAACAACATCTTGATCCTCCATGCGTTTTGACTTAATACTTCCGTCTGTAGCAGCTTTAAACTCTTCCAAAAGCGTCATTTCTTTGAGGATGTCCCTTAACTCTTGCCCCGTTAAACAGTTGCGTATTTCCTGATTGTTGAGCGGTTTTCCTCCGGTATTGATTCTTCTGAAAATATCATATTTCACTTTATATGGCGAGCTTGGATCTATGATATTTGCCGATAAAGTTGTCAGATTGAACCAGCGAAAATATTTTGTATCAATCCCCTGCCTATTTCCGGCAGTTCTGTAGTACTTACCCCCGCAGCTGTCCTCCAAGTACTGTAAATTTTTTAGCGGAAATTTATTTTCCATAAACTCTTTGATGGTAGATATTCGCTGCAACCCATCCACAACCGACAGCTTTCCTTCCTTATCCTCTGCAAAGTAGAACATTGGCAGCGGTATTCGCAACAAAATAGACTCAATCAAGCGTGATTTTTGCATTTGATCCCAAACTAAATGCCGCTGAAAATCGGGATTCAGGTCAATATCTCCGTTATCAATCATTTGAGAAATAAGCGTTATGGATATTTTGTCCGAACGCACCTTAATTTGGTCGGGGTCGTAGGGGCTAAGCTCCAAGGTATTTTCCTCGCTGTAGCTATCCGTTCCCGATCTTTCTGTTTCGACTATTGCTGACAACACTTCTTCTAACCTCAAATCAAAAATTTCGTCATCAACAATTTCGTCCGATTTTTGGATTACGCTCAACTTGGTGTTCTGCAGCTTTAGCTCGACCCATACTTGCTGATTTTCGTCAGCTAAATCAAAAAATATTTCGTTTTCGCTTGCCCCTTTTTTGAGCAGGTAGAGAGAAATTGGCGGCTTGTTTTTAATATTAAATTCCATGTCATTATTTTTTTGCAGCTATACAATGTTTACCAAAGGTTGGAGGCGCAAAGGTTTTATAGTGAAGATTGAGGAATAAAAAATGAAGAATAGGGGGAAAAAGTGAAAAAGGGGAGAATGAAGAATATCCATGTCTCCCCTATTTAGTTTTAATTTTTCATTCTTAATTATTAATTAATTATGTTTTACCTCATGAGCAGCAGCTCCATCATCTTGGCGGCCGACTGCGACACGGGGGTGCCGGGGCCAAAGATGGCGGCGGCGCCTGCGTCGTAAAGGTATTGGTAGTCCTGATGGGGGATTACGCCGCCCACGATGATGATGATGTCTTCGCGCCCCAGCTTTTTGAGTTCCTCCACCACCTGCGGCAGCAGGGTTTTGTGCCCGGCGGCGAGGGACGACATGGCAAAGATGTGCACATCGTTTTCCACCGCCTGCTTGGCGGCTTCTTCGGGGGTTTGGAACAGCGGCCCCATGTCCACGTCGAAGCCCATGTCGGCGTACCCGGTGGCAACCACCTTGGCGCCCCGGTCGTGCCCGTCCTGCCCCAGCTTGGCCACCATGATGCGCGGCTGACGGCCCTCTTTTTTGGCAAATTCCTCTACCAGCGCCTTGGCCTTGTCAAAGGAGGGGTTGCCCTTCGACTCGGCGCTATATACTCCGGAGTTCATACGTATGGTGGCTTTGTATCGCCCGGCGACTTTTTCGCAGGCGTCGGAAATTTCGCCCAGCGTGGCGCGCTTTTGGGCGGCGTCCACGGCGAGGGCAAGCAGGTTGCCCGTTTTGGCTTCGGCGGCGGCGGTTATTGCCGCAAGGGCGGCCTGCACGTCGGCTTCGCTGCGGGCGGCGCGCAGCGCTTGCAGGCGCTTGATTTGGCTTTCGCGCACGGCGGTGTTGTCCACGTCGAGAATGTCGATGGGGTCTTCCTTTTCGAGGCGGTACTTGTTGAGCCCCACAATTACGTCCACGTTGCTGTCTATGCGGGCCTGCTTGCGGGCTGCCGCCTCCTCGATGCGCATTTTGGGGATGCCGGTTTCGATGGCCTTTGCCATGCCGCCCAGCTTCTCCACCTCCTCTATCAGCTCCCAGGCGCGGTGCGCCAGCTCGTGGGTGAGCCGCTCCACGTAGTAGGAGCCTGCCCACGGGTCAACCGACTTGGTGATGTTGGTTTCCTCCTGAATGTAAATTTGCGTGTTTCGGGCAATTCGCGCCGAAAAGTCGGTGGGCAGCGCAATAGCTTCGTCGAGCGCGTTGGTGTGGAGCGACTGCGTGTGCCCCAGCGCGGCCGCCATGGCCTCAACGCAGGTGCGGGCAACGTTGTTGAACGGGTCTTGCTCCGTGAGGCTCCACCCCGACGTTTGCGAGTGGGTGCGCAGGGCGAGCGACTTGGGCGTTTTGGGGTCGAACGTTTTCACAATTTTGGCCCACAGCATACGGGCAGCCCGCATCTTGGCAATCTCCATGAAGTGGTTCATGCCGATAGCCCAGAAGAACGAGAGGCGGGGCGCAAAGGCATCTACGTTAAGGCCAGCCTTTACGCCGGTGCGCAGGTACTCCAGCCCGTCGGCGAGGGTGTAGGCCATTTCGATGTCGCAGGTAGCGCCTGCCTCCTGCATGTGGTAGCCCGATATGGAGATGCTGTTGAACTTGGGCATGTTTTGCGACGTGTAGGCAAATATGTCGCCGATAATGCGCATCGAAAATTCGGGCGGGTAGATGTAGGTGTTGCGCACCATGAACTCCTTGAGGATGTCGTTTTGGATAGTCCCGCTGAGCTGATCGAGCGAGCATCCCTGCTCCAGCCCCGCCACGATGTAGAACGCCAGCACGGGCAGCACGGCGCCGTTCATGGTCATGGAGACGGACATTTTGTTGAGCGGGATTTGGTCAAAGAGCACCTTCATATCCTCCACGCTGCAAATGCTCACGCCGGCTTTTCCCACGTCGCCCACCACGCGGGGGTGGTCGGCGTCGTAGCCGCGGTGGGTGGCGAGGTCAAAGGCCACAGAAAGCCCCTTTTGGCCGGCGGCAAGGTTGCGGCGGTAGAAGGCGTTGGACTCCTCGGCGGTGGAGAAGCCGGCGTACTGCCGGATAGTCCACGGGCTCATGACGTACATGGTGCTGTACGGGCCGCGCAGGTAGGGCGCAATGCCCGCCGCGTAGCTCAGGTGCTCCATGCCCTCAAGGTCGGCGGCGGTGTAAATGGTTTTCACGTCAATTTGCTCGGGCGTGCGCCATTCGCTGCCGCCGCCCGCCGCCGCCTCGCGCACCTTGCCGGCGGCGGAGTAGGTAAGGTCTGAAAATGTTGGACGCATTACTGTGTAGTGATTTAAGTATGTATTTAAATGATAATTTCGGCGTTGTAAAATGTTGTACGAGCGCGCTCGTACTCTTCGGGCGACATGGTCAGAATATCCATCGGCACTACAAATTTACGCCGCACCTCAAGCTCCGGCTTTACGGTCATATTCACGCGCTCAAAAATATCCTTTCCTTCAAAAGCCTTTGAGATAATAATGAGGTCAATATCGCTGTCCTCGTGCGTATTTCCGTTGAGGAACGAGCCAAACAGCGCGATATGGCTATCGTCCATGCCATGCTTTACGAGCGTTTGGTGCATGTAGGCAATCACGCTATCTACCGTTGCCCTGTCCAGGTTTACTGAATCTTTAACCATTGCTGCACTGTTTTTGTTTGTTCAAAAATACGGATTGTTTGCTCTTTTGTGTAAAGGGCTATCATTTTGCGCAAATCGTCCGGATAGCGAGTCAGTATGGACAATCCGTTTATCCATACCAAAAATTCTCTTTTATCGTCCGACAAATCTAAGGTAATTTTTCCTACAAAGTACATTAAATCATGCAGCTTTGGCGGAAACTTGCCCGTTTGCTTTATGTACAGCCCCTTCAGCGCCTTTTCCAAGCTCAGGTGGCACATAAAAATGCAGTAGATATTTCGCCCTGTTTTCAGCATAGAATCAGCCACTTCAAGGTCGTAGTCGGACTGCAAAAACCATTCTTCATATTTCAGCTGTTGTCCCATTAGCTATGTGCATTAGAAAGCACAAAGTTAGTAAATATTCTTTTCACTCGGAAATAGCCGAAATTAATATTTGGCGAAAGCTCAATCGCCCAAAAAAAGTTCAACGAAAAAAATGGCGCCCGGCGCTGCCCCACCCCCACGGTAAGGCAGCCACTGCGTGCGGTAGCTTTTCGCCTAAATCGAATGGCGTAAAATTTTCTTATAGAGCTTACCAAATTTAAATGCGCCGATATTTTTCTAACCTTAGCTGCCAATATCAACAAAAAAAGCGCTACATTTGCAGCGCTACGGCAGCGGCCCGATAAAACTTGGGCAAGCTCGGAGGCATTTCGCAAGGCGTGGCAAATTTTTGCAGCCAAAAATTCAAGCATCATAATCGAATAATTATATATATATATTTGCGCAATAATCCAGAAAAAATAAATTTCAATGTTATTAGATAATAAAACACCAACGGGCAACAACCCTGTTACAGTAGTCGATTTTTTGAAAAAATACACCGAAAAGGGACAATTAGACCTCGTAACGGGATTTTTTTCAGTGAATGCATTGGCCATGATGCACGATAATTTAAGTAATACAGAGCAATTTCGCCTTATTCTCGGTAATCTGATGCAGGATGAAAAAGAAGTAAATAAAGTAATTGATTTGCTCAATGGCGATGCGGGAATTGAGGGCGCTTTGTCGTTGAGCGCATCGGCGCAAAACGCCGTGAATTTTCTAAAACGAGATAACGTTACCGTAAAAACGGTTCAAAATAACTTTTGCCATGCCAAAGCATATATCTATAAAGACAAAGACGAGCGTAAAAACTACCACATTATAGGCAGCTCAAATCTTACGGACGCCGGATTGGGTATGCGCAAAAGCGCCAACGTAGAGCTTAACACGGCGTCAACCGGCGACAGCAATGATTGGAAAGAAGTGCAACGCTGGTTTGAGAGCTTGTGGGAAAATACGGCGTTGGAAAAAATGGAGACGCCCGACAAAACAAAAAAATCGGTAAAGCAATACATTTGCGAATTAACAATTAACAGAATAAGATTTATGCCTTACAACCCCAATATTCACCATCGCCGCAGCATCCGCCTGAAAGGATATGATTATTCACAGGCGGGAATGTATTTTGTGACAATATGCGTACAAAACCGCGAATGTTTGCTTGGCAAAATTACGGATGGTGAAATGATGCTGAATGATGCGGGAAAAATGGTGGAAAAATGGTGCATGGAATTGCCGCACAAATTTCCCGATATTTTATTGGGTACGTATATTATTATGCCCAACCATTTTCATGTAATCATTGTCAATACTGGAAGCGGCAATGGCGGAGATGGCGGAGATGGCAGCAATGGCGGAGATGGCAGCGAGGGCGGAGATGGCGAAGATGGCAGCAATGGCGGCGATGGCGGCAATGGCAGCGATGGCGGCAATGGCGGCAATGGCAGCGATGGCAGCGATGGCGGCAATGTACGGGCGCACCTATGTGTGCGCCCTTATGTGCGCCCTTATGTGCGCCCTTATGTGCGCCCTTATGTGCGCCCTTATGTGCGCCCTTATGTGCGCCCTTATGTGCGCCCTTATGTGCGCCCTTATGTGCGCCCTTGCGAACACGAATCACGGGGCGAACACGAATTATTGGGCGAACACGCAGGTTCGCCCCTACATCGGGTGGTGCAATGGTTTAAAACGATGACGACCAATGAATATATCCGCGGCGTCAAAACATTGGGTTGGAAACCATTTGACAAAAAATTATGGCAACGCAATTATTACGAACATATCATCCGAAACGAAAAATCGTACCAACATATATCCGACTACATTATCAATAATCCTAAAAAATGGAAAGAGGATAAACTCCTGCAAAAATAATTTTCTCCCAAAAATATTTTCTATCGGAAATTTGTTCAATTGGAAAATATTTTTTACCTTTGCAAAAATTTCTGATGGAATTTATTTCCGGCGGAACAAAAATAAAATATAACATGAAAAAATTGAACGAAATGCTGAAGCACAACCTGTTATCCGCTTTACTTATTATCTTGCTGTTTCCGGCAAACGCCTGCAAGCAGGCCAATAAAAATTCACATCAAAACAACAAAACAGAAATGAAAATGAAAACAGTACACTTAAGCAGGGCAGAATTTCTGTCGAAAGTAGCCAACTATGAGAAAAATCCGAACGAATGGGCGTACTTGGGCGACAAGCCGGCCATTGTCGATTTTTACGCCTCGTGGTGCGGGCCGTGCAAAATGATTGCCCCCATTTTGGATGAGCTGGCCGCGCAATACGAGGGTCAAATCCATATCTACAAAGTAGATACGGACAAAGAGCAGGAGCTGGCAGCCGCGTTTGACATCCGCAGCATCCCAACCTTGCTGTTTATCCCCATGCAGGGTGCGCCACAAGTGGCGCGCGGAGCCATGAGCAAAGCTCAGCTGGAGGAGGCAATTAAAAATGTGCTGCTTGGCCGCTAACCGCCATGGCGCTTACCGTAAACAGTACGCTTTGTCCGCAAAATCACCGGTGCCCGCTGCTGAGGGTTTGCCCGGCGGGCGCCATTACGCAGGCAGGGAACGCGCTGCCCCAAGTTGACCCGGAAAAATGTGCCGAATGCGGCAAGTGCATTAAATACTGCGGAATGAAGGCTATCTATAAGCAAAACGTATAAAGTTTATGAAAACATTGTGCCGAATACGGGATATTTACCGCTCCATTGTTGAGCTTGAAGGCGCACTTCAGCGCCGCTACGGGCTGGGGCTGAACGAGGGCATGCTGCTTTGCTCGCTTTCAAGATTGGGCTCCTGCACGTCCGGCGAGGTGGCCGCTCTTTTGGGGCTAAGCTGCTCCAATACGTCGAAGGTAATTGCGTCCGCCGAAAAAAAGGGGCTGATACAGCGCGCGCTGGGCGACCACGACAGGCGACAGATGTACTTTGTGCTCACGGAAAAGGGGCAGGCGCAGCTTTCCCTTGTCCGGGAGCACGATTTGGAGCTGCCGGAGCTGCTGAAAACAATACTTTCAGCCATCAATGATTGAGGCAATTAACCTGAAAAATGAGCGTTAGCATTTTAACGCTACCGCCAAAAAAGGATTGCCTACTTCAGAGAATAAATCATACTTTTGCACGTATGTACTAAAAAAATCATACCTTTGCCCTGCCGTCAGCAGTAAAAATGTAAAGCCAAAGCGCTATGGTACGAAATTTTTTTCTCAGCTGGGTGATAATCCTCACCATCTTGTCAGCTAACCCTTGCTCATCCAAGTGTAGCGAGCTGCAAGCTAAGCGAACCGTTATTGCCGGAAGGGTGGAAAACATGCCCGAAAATTCCACCTCTATTTTGGTCAACTTTTGCGACCCTTTGAGCGAGCGGCAACGGTTTGCGCAAGATTTGGCAGCCTCGGGCGGAACATTCCACGTGGCGCACAACTACGTTTTTGCCCAAAATCTGAGTATCCTGTACGACAACTCATTCATCAACCTGTACGTTGCTCCGGGCGATTCGGTATTTGTAGCGATAGACGGCTCAAAATTTCGGCAGCGCCCAAGCGACGCGGTTATATTCTCCGGCAGCAACGCAGCGCTCAACGAGCAGCTGTTCCGGTGGACTGCCTATGCTTACCAGCTGCCCATCCCCGACTTCAACCCGGCGGCGCCTCCCGCCGAGTACCTGTCAGGCGTCAGGCAATGCATTGGCGCCATGCAGGATACGATTGCCGCCTACGCCCGGCGCAGCGAAATGAACGACTTTGTAAGGCAGTGGGCGCTTACCGACTACAAATTTGTGGCGGCCAACTACATGCTGGACTACGCCGACAGAAAAAGCCGGTGGAGCGTCTTTACCGACGCTGTATTTGACGTGTACAGCGCGCAAAATTTCCAAACCATGTACTTCCAACACCACCTGAACGCCTGCGCCAATGCGCTCGTAGCCGGCAGCGAGGAGGCGCAGGAGCTGCTCAAGCAAGGGGAGGATGGCGCTGCGCTCGCGGCGGTAGCCAAAGAGCTGTCGGCAAAAGCGCCGCAGGGTGCCGTGCGGGACATGATGCTTTACTCGTTTGCTAAAAAAATTATAAACGAAAATCCGGAGCTCTACGATTCCATACCGAGCTGGGGCGCCCTCTTTTCTCAAGCTGTTTTTAACGAAAATTTAGCCGCTCTTGCCCGGGCAAAGCTGGCCGACGCCAAAAAGCCCGTGCCCATAACCGGAAAAACGCTGAAAGGCGTTGCCTACCTCAACGCAGAAAGTGAGCAGGTTACGCTCCTGCCGGAGGTGGAGGTGCTGCCGTACTTGGTGGAGCGGTACAGGGGCAAGGTGCTGTACATTGACGTTTGGGCCACGTGGTGCGGCCCGTGCAGGGAGGAAATGAAGCATGCGCCAACGCTGCACGAGTATTTTGCGGGCAAGGAGGTTGTTTTCGTCAACCTCTGCCTGCAATCAACGGCCGAAAGTTGGCTAAAAACCATCCGTAAGGACAACATCGCCGGCGAAAGCTACTACCTAAACGAAAACGCCACCAAAATTTTCATGGGAGCGCACAACATCAGCGGGTTCCCCACCTACCTGCTGATAGACAAAAGCGGACAGCTGCGCTCTCCCGTTGCCCGACCATCAAATGCACAAGCTGCCATAA
>JAISLN010000251.1 GCA_031290835.1 Prevotellaceae bacterium | reverse complement strand
AGCGCTCTAATTCGCCAGCCTCCACAGGCTCAAAAATGTTGCCTTTGATATTTCGGTTAGCTTGTTGAGGTTGACGCCTGCGGGTTCGTCCACGGGGGTGTGGTATTCGGGGTGTATGCCGGTGAAAAACCACAGCACGGGAATAGCCCGGAGCGAAAACGGGTAGCCGTCGCTTCCGCGCGACTTGTGCGCAAGGGCGCTTGGCTTGGGGTTAAGGTCGAGCTTAAGCTGCGCTACCTCCTTGACCAGCTGCTCGCCGAGCACGTTGAGCTCTTCGGTGTGCAGCAGGTACACGCTGTTATTTGCTACGGTATCGGGCTTATCCCAGCCTTCGGGCAGCTCAAAGCTTGGGTAGAAGGTTGGCAGCACGCCCTGCCGCCCCACCATGTCGAGGTTTACGTAGGCCTTGATGGACGAGGGTTGGGCAAATCCGGCAACGAAGTACTCCGACCCCAGGTAGTTCACCTCCTCCCCGTCCCAAAAGGCAAAGATAATGCTGCGCAGGGGCTTTTCGCCGCCTGCGGCAAGAGCTTTGGCAACCTGTAGCGCCACCGCCACGCCGGAGGCGTTGTCGTCGGCGCCGTTGTACACGCGGTCGCCAACAAGCAGCTCGTCAGCGCCGATGTGGTCGTAGTGAGCGCCGAGCACCACGTACTCGTCCTTTTTTTGCCCCTCAACGTAGCCCAGCACATTTTGCAGCTTCAGCTCGCGGTAGGCGGCCGCCTGCCTGTACTTGGCAACAGAATCGGGCTGCACCTCAAACTCCGCATGCTTTTCCCGCAGGGGGCTATACGCCTCAAAAGGCTGGAAGTAGGTATTGGCGTAAAAAGGTTTTACGCCGGTCCCCAGCAGCACGGCCTTGATGTACTCCGCCGCCACCCGTCCGCCGGTTTTTCCGGCTTCGCGCCCCTCAAGGGCGTCGCTGGCAAGAAAGGACAGATGCGCCTCTACGCTGCGCTTGCTTATGTGCTCCAGCCCAACGTTGATTGCTCTGCTATCGTTGGCAGCCTGATGGCTCCTGTCGGCAACTTTTTGGGCGTAAGCATCTGCCAACAGCAGCATCAAGCCTGATAAAATAAAGTATAGCTTTCTCATGACGTTCAATATTTTTTCGGATTTTACATTATACCCTATTCAAGGCGTAAGCTGCAAGGCAAATCATTTGCCCTGCAGCTTACCTCCCCAAACAAAAAAACAAAACAAGATATTTTAGCGCGGTAAGTTCGGGTTGCTTGCCAAAGCCGTTTCGGGATAGGGGAAGCGGTAGTACTTACCGGGGTTGCTGTTTACTGCGTTATATTTTGCCCGAAGGTGCGTACGCACTTTCGCAAAAAAGGTGCCCGGAGTGTTGGCGGGCGCATAGCCATCTTGGTACTCGGTGTAGTTGGCCACTTCCTTTATGGTTTTATCCAGCACGTGCCAGCGCACCAAGTCAAACCAGCGCGTTTGCTCGTAAACGAACTCATTTTTGCGCTCCTGCCTTAGCGCAGCCCTGAGGTCGTTCTGCGCACTTGCGGTTACGTAGTACTGCGCCGCACCGCCGGGTGCGCCTTTGTAAGCTCTCTCCCGTATTTGGTTGATTAGGTCTTTGGCCGTAGTCAGGTTCTTGTTCTGCTCTATCAGCGCTTCGGCCTTGATGAGCAGCACATCGGCGTAGCGAATTTCTATGCGGTCGAGGTCGCGCTCAGTGGGGCCTACCAGGGGGCCTTCGTAAAAGCTTCTGTCGATACCTTTGCCGAAGATAGGCAGCCACCCGGTGGTTGGGTTGAAAATGAAGAGCGTATCTTTTTCCGGTTCAAGTCTGCTTCCGCCCGTGTTTGGCTTTCTCAGCGCCGTCGTGTAGGAGAAGTCCCTCCGCCGGTCGTACTTGCTAACGGACGTATCTTTTCCGTCCCAGTTGAGGTAGAGGTCGTATGAGGCCGGGCCAATGTGCGTTGGCTGGGTGTTGGGGTCGGCGTTGAAGCCGAAGGAAAAGGCGCAGTGCGATTGGTGGTTTCCGCCATCGCCCGGCCTAGCGTCTCCAAGCACGTAGCTTTGGTTGTAAATGTGCTCAAAGCCGTTTTTGTTGTGGCGCCCCCAATTTTTGGTGAAGTCGTCCAGCAGGAAGAACTGCCCGCTGTTGATTACCTTGTCAGCGTAGGCTTCCGCGCTGGCGAGCTTGGCCTGGTCGGCAGGCGTTGCCTCCAGATCGCCCTGAGAGGAGTACTGCGCCCACGTCAGGTACACCCTTGCCAGAATAGCTTGCGCAGCGTACTTGCTCGGCACCGTCTTTACGCCGGTAGATGTGGGCAGTAGCTCCTCCGCCAGCTTCAAATCGGCTTCAATCTGCTTGTAGATATCCTCCACCGCAGCGGGGCTGCCGCCGGTTTCGCCCGGCTTGGTGTAGAGGGGCACCGGACCGTACAACCGCACGAGGTAGAAGTACGAGAGCGCCCGGGCAAAGTACAGCCCGCCAAGGGCAGTATTTTTGCCGAGGGTGGTGAGAATTTTCCCGTCCGCAGCCGCTCCGTCTTCTATGGCAGAAATTTTCTCAATGAGCTCGTTGGCCGAAGCAATGGCAGGGTAATGCTTGTCCCACGGGTAGCCCACGTAAACGTTGTTGCCCTGAACGTCTAACCTGCTAATCAGCGGCCCGTCGGCGGTTTCCTCACCCTCGAAGCTCACGGTGCCTTCGCTCAGCGATTCGGTCAGAAACGACAGCCCCGAGCCGGCGCTTTGCGTTTTGAGAATCGCCTTCACGAGGTTGGCGGCGTCGCCGTCGTTTCTGATAATGTTCTCTTCGGTTATTTCGCCGATGGGGTCCTTATCGTCGTCGCCGCACGAGTAGAGCGCAGCGGGAAGCGCTAATAGCGCAAAATAGTAAAACAATTTTTTCATGATGTGTAATGATTTAATAATTTGTTGATGAATAATTTTAATGAATGATTTTAATGGTTAATGTTGCTGATTATCTGAACGGTTGTTTTAGATGTTAATGAATGAATAATGCTTGCCGCCCTCCCGCCAGAGGGAGCGCCGTGCCGGTAAACCTCAAAGAAAACCGGTCGGGCAGCTCCTCTACTCGGAGAATTTGCGGCGCACAGCGCTAAGGGGGCTTAAAGGTTGCCCATTGGCTCAGCTTCACGCTGCTAAAGTTGTGGTATGCGTAAAATTCGTGCCTCATAGCTCCCTAAAAAGATAATCCTGCGCCCACAGAAAACGTTCTTGCCTTTGGGTACACCCCATAGTCAATGCCGCTCGAAACTTCGGGGTCGTACCCCTTGTATCCGGTAATGGTGAGCAGATTTTGTACCGATGCAAATACTCTGATTTTGACGGGCAGGGCTTGCACTTTGACGGGCAGCGAGTAGCCCAGCGTAATATTTTTTAGCCGCAGGTAGGAGGCGTCCTCTACAAACCGGCTGTCTAAGTAGGAGATTCTTACATCCTGCGATATTCTTGGAATATCGTTGGAGGGATTTTGCGCTGTCCACCTGTTGAGCAGGTCGAGCGACATGTTGTAGCTGGTGCTGGGCGTTTCCAGCTCTCGCCGCAGCCTGTTGTACACCTTGTTGCCGTAGTTGCCTTGCAGGGAAACGAACAGGTCGAAGCCGCCGCAGGTTGCGGAGGTTGTCAGGCCGTAGATGAAGTCGGGCTGAACGCTGCCGAGAATGGTGCGGTCTCGGTCGTCAATTACGCCATCGGGCGTTACGTCCACAAACTTGGGGTCGCCCGGCTCTGGTGCGCCGTTTTTCCAGCCAAGCTTGGGCAGCTGCGCTACGTCTTCGTTGGCCTGCACCACGCCGTCGAACACAAGCCCGTAGAACGAGTTGAGCGCCTCGCCCGGCAGCAAAATAAGCTCGTTGGAGCTCGACAGCCCTATTCCGCTTCCCGTAAGGATTTTTTCCACCTCGCCCAAATCGGCAACGCGGTTAACGTTGCGGGAGATGTTTGCCGCCGCCGTCCACGTAATTTTTTTTCGCTCAACAAGCGTAGCGTTGACGGAAAATTCTACGCCGTGGTTGGTAACGCTACCCACGTTTTGCAGCTGGTTTGAAAAGCCCGAGGCAACGTCCAGCGGAGCGTTGTAGAGCAAGTCGTAGGTTTTTTTGTAGTAAGCGTCGGCCACCAGCGTCAGGCGATTTTTCCACAGCCCAACGTCCACGCCGGCGTTGTACTGCGCCGTCGTTTCCCACGTCAGGTCGGCGTTGCCGAGCCTGCTTTTTCGGTAAACCGTAATCGTTTCGTTGCCCTCGCCCGATTTGGAGGCAACGTAGGTGGAGATGTACAGGTTATCGCCTATTTCTTGGTTGCCCACCGTGCCGTAGGTTAGCCGCAGCTTGGCGTTGCTCACTATCCGGCTGCTTTTCAAAAAATCTTCTTCGTTGATATTCCACGATACCCCCACCGAAGGGAAGTATCCCCACCGTCGCCCCGGCGCAAGGCGCGACGACTCGTCGGCTCTCACGGTGGCGGTAACGTTGTAGCGGCTCAAAAGGGTATAGTTCACGCGCCCCAGCACGGAGCGTATCCACGCATCGCTGCCTCCCGACCTCGGAAAATCGGGAATGTTGCCGTCGTACAGGTTTTCTACGGCAAGGCCTTCGTTGCTGAACTTTGAGGTCGCGGCGGTTTCGTAGCGCACCTGCGTACGCTGCGTGGTGTAGCCTGCCAGCACGTTGAGAAAGTGAAGCCGGTTGAAGCTCCTGGAGTAGTCCAGCGTGTACTCTTGCTGCCACGATTCGTAGCGCTTGTGCCCCACCCCGCCGTAGCCATGCAGCAGCAACCCGACCACCGACGTGGAGGGCGAAAAAACTTTCTGCACGGTATTGCTGAAGTTGGCTCCTGCGCTGGCTTTTGCCACCAGCCCCGGCGCAATAACGTACTGCGCGTAGAAGTTGCCCAGCAGCGAGGTGTTGGCATTTTGCCCTACGTTGTTGGTCATGTCGGCTATGGGGTTCGGATTTTTGCTCTCGTAGTTGGTCATGTCGTTAGTTTTTTCGTAGGGGTTGTGGTAGTTAAAGCTGCCGTCTTCGTTGTAAATCGGCATCACCGGCGGCATTCTCAGGGCGTAGCCCAGCGAGTTGGTAATGCGCCCCTGGTAGGTAGGGTTGCTGCCCTCCACGGCGGTAACGCTGTTTTGGGTAGATTTGCTACCGGTGGCGGTAACGCCCACCGTAAAATTTTTGAACAGCGTCCTGTCCAAGTTCACCCGTGCGTTGTAGCGCTCGTAATCGGTGTTAATCAGGATACCCTCCTGCTCCACGTAGCTGCCCGAAATCAGGTAGCGCATTTTATCGTCGCCGCCGTGGACGGACAGCTCGTGATTTTGCGTCTTCGCCGTGCGGAATATCTCTTTTTGCCAGTCGTATCCGTCGCCTGCTCGGGCAATAGCGTCGTCGTCAAAGTAGTTGTACTCGTACTCATTTTGAATTTGCGCCCACTGCGTACCGTTCATCAGGCGGAGCATTTTGCTCACCTGCTCCCACCCAACGCCGTACTGGTAGCTGATGCTGTTGCCGCTCCGCTTCCCCTTTTTGGTGGTAACGATAATCACCCCGTTGGCGCCCCGCGACCCGTAGATGGCCGTTGCCGACACGTCCTTGAGCACCTCTATCGACTCAATGTCGGCGGGGTTGATAGCGGCCAGCGGGTTCAGGTTGCCCTCAATGTTGCTCAAGCCTGTGCTGGTGGAGGAGTTGTCGCTGTAAAAGATGAAACCGTCTATAACGTACAGCGGCTCGTTGCCGGCGTGCACGGAGTTGCCGCCGCGTATGCGAATGGCGGAGCCTGTGCCCGGCTGCCCCGAGCTCTGCGTAACGTTCATGCCCGCCACCGCGCCGCCCAGCAGCTTATCGAACGAGGGCGCCGATTGCCCCAGCCTTGCCTTGGGCACGGAGGCAATGGCGCCGGTAAGCTCCTTGCGCTTCTGCGTGCCGTAGCCCACCACCACAACCTCCTCAAGGTGGCTGGCGTCTTCCGTCAGGCGCACGTGCAGAGGGGTAGCGGCGTCGCGCACCTCCACCTGCTGCGGTGCGTAGCCCATAAAGCTGAAGGTGAGTACAACAGGTAGAGCGGCGTTGGTATGGATAGAAAACTTACCGTTGGCGTCGGTATTCGCGCCGGAAGTCGTGGAGGAGATGAGCACCGCTACGCCTGCAACCGGCTCGCCCGTTTGCTCGTCGAACACCGTACCGGTGATTTCCAGAGCAAACGACGGCAGCAGCACGCTGAGCGACAGCGCAAGCGCAAAAATTTTGCGCGGAAGCATGGCGCTTCCAAAATAATTTAATACTTTTGTCACGAGTAATGTTTTTTACTTGGCGCTTCCTCAACCAATTTGCAGAGCGGACGGGGAGGCGTCTTTTTTTACTATAAGGCGTACATCAAAAAAGTAATCGGCTACCATTTTGCGGTAAACCACGGGGCAAAGGTAGCTGCACGTTAGCC
>JAISLN010000250.1 GCA_031290835.1 Prevotellaceae bacterium | reverse complement strand
AATTGTTGGTAACGTGCTGGTTTTTAGCAAAAAGAAAATACAGCGCAACGGCAGCTGTTCAAAACATGTTGATAACCACCCCGTTTTTTCGAATCGCCTTTATGTGCGTTGACCCTGGGTTGAGGTTACGGCACTCTCTTTTTTGGCGACTTTTGAAGCTGCGCATTTCAAGGGCAAAAAAAATTAGAAGCAAGCGCTTACTTGTATATGTCAAGCTGTCAATGGTTAGCCATGCAGTTTTTTTTAGATGTTAATCAAATCAGGGGGTAAAAGCGCAAAAAGCAGGAATCAAAAACCAAAAATCGCGGCAAATATACGGATTTTTTTTGAAAAATAAATGAGGTTGCCCGGAAAAATCGGATTGCTGCACAGCGAAGAAGCTCCCCGCATAAGGAAAACTCCTCTGCGCCTCTCCGTGAAACCTCCATATTCCCGCTGAGCAATAATTTACACAGAGAATTAGAGAAAAAGGGAAGAGGTTTCACAGAGCGAAGCGACCGGAGAAAGCGGAATTTGGTGCAGCATTACGGCGCTACCCAATTTTCGTACATTTTCTCTGCAAAAAAACCGGATTAAAGATTGCCAATTATAAATAAAGCGTTATCTTTGCAGGCTGTCAAAACAATTTTTTTATCACCATAAAATATTACTGTAAAATGGCTGTTTTAGAATCTCTCAGAAGCAAGGCGGGTGCGCTTTTGGTTGGCGTCATTGGGCTTGCGCTGCTCAGCTTTGTGCTTGGCGACTTGTTTGGAAACCGTGGCGGCGGGCTGTTCTCGTCGGCTAACGATGTGGGAAAAATAGACGGACATAAAGTCTCCTACGAGGAGTACCAGCACACGGTGGACTACTTCACCACCGTTTACCTTGCCATGTACGGGCAAAGCTCCACCAACGAAGCGGTAACGGAAGAAATCCGGGAGCAGGCGTGGCAGTCGCTCGTTCGCAAGTACTTGTTCGACGAAAAGTTTGACCGGTTGGGCATAGCGGTGTCGAGCGACGAGCTGTTTGACCTGATACAGGGGCGCAACCCGTCGCCGCTGATAATTCGCAACTTCTCCAACCCCCAAACCGGCGAATTTGACCGCGGGTACATGCTGCGCTACCTGCAAAACATTGACCAAAACCCGGACGCCAAGCTGTACTGGCTGTTTCTGGAAAAAGAAATCATCAACCAGCGCAAGCAAACCAAGCTGGCGGGGTTGGTGGCAAAGGCCATGTACGTAACCGCTGCCGAGGCCAAAAATGCCCTCAACAACAGCTCCGGCTCGGTGAGCATACAGTACGTTTCCAGACCGCTGAGCAGCTACCCCGACAGCCTGATAAAAATCACCGCGAGCGACGTAAAAAAATACTACCGCGAGCACAAGCAGCGGTACAAGCAGAGCGCTTCGCGCGACTTGGAGATGGTGCTCTTCCCCATTGCGCCCTCGGAGGAGGACGACAGCGCCACCCGCAGCTGGATAGAAAACCTTGCGCCGGATTTTGCCACCGCCACCGACGTAGCCCAGTTCGCCACCCTGCACTCCGACGTGCCCTTTGACGCCACCTACCACAAAAAGGGCGAGCTGCCGGCAATGCTCGACAGCTTTGCCTTTTCGTCAAGCAAGAGCAACCTGCTTGGCCCCGTGCTGGACAACGGCGCCTACAAAATGGCGCGCATTGCCGACGTGCGCCTGCTGCCCGACTCGGTCAAAGCGCGGCACATACTCGTGGACATTTCCAAAGGCTTGGACCCCGCACGCAAAACCGCCGACAGCATACGCACCGCGCTGCAAAAAGGAGCCAACTTCGCCGAGTTGGCAAAAAAATACTCCATTGATAAGGCGGCAAACGAAAAAGACGGCGACCTCGGATGGTTTTCGCAAAACTCTATGGTTAAGCCATTTGGCGATTCCTGCTTTTTTGCGCCAAAGGGTCGCGTGCTGCTGGTAGAAACACAGTTTGGCGTGCACGTGGTGGAGATTACCGACAAGGGCAAAGCCGAAAAAAAGGTACAGCTGGCCGTGGTAGAGCGCACCGTAGAGCCGAGCCGCACCACGAGAGAGCGCATCTTTGGCAATGCCAACGAGCTGGCAACCCAGTCCACCGACCGCGCCACATTTGTTGCCAAGAGCGACGAAAAGCGCTACGTGCGCGTACCGGCTTCGCGCATTACCCTCAACGACAAGAATGTAGCTAACTTGCAGCAGGCGCGAGAGCTGGTGCGCTGGGCGTACAGCGGCGAGGAGGGCGACGTATCGCCCATATTTGAGATTGACAACAACTTTGTGGTAGCCTCCCTCACGGCAGTCCGCGAGGACGGCTACGCACCGGTAAAGCAGGTAACCGCCGAAATTTCGACGGAGCTGCTGCGCGAGAAAAAAGCCGCCGCCATAGCCGAAGAAATGAAAGGCGCAGACAACCTGAACAGCCTTGCAGAGCGCCTCAACCTGAGCATACAAACGGTGGATAACGTTACCTTTTCCAGCTTCTACCTATCGGGAATTGGCGTGGAGCCTAAGCTGGCGGCGGCAGCCTCGGCTTCAAAAGAAAGCCAAATCTCGGCGCCGGTGGCCGGCGAGACGGCTGTGTACGTGCTTGCCGTAACCTCCGCAACCCCCTCCACCTCCGACGAGCACCTGCTGGCGCAGGAAAAATTGCGGCAGCAATCGTCCGTACCCATGCGCATAAGCTACGAGCTGTTTGAAGCGCTACGCACCGAAGCCGACATAAAAGACCTGCGCGGGAAAATATACTAATGTTGGGACGCCACCACCAAGCTTCCGCCGATGCTGCTGCGCGTGGCGCCGGTGGCCGAAGCGAGGGTGTTGATTTCGTTGCCGATGTAGAGCGCACCGAGGAAGGCAAATATTAGCGCCTCCTTAAAGTTGACAACCTGCGCATTGGGGATGACGATTCTGCACGAGGATAGCGCGGCTATGCGCTGCACAAGAAAAGCGTTGAACGCTCCGCCGCCGGTAACCAGCATTGCGCCGCCTGCCGCGCACCGCGCTACCTGCACGGCAATATGCTCGCATACGGTGCGCAGCCTATCGTGAGCGCTAAGGCTGTGCGCGGCTATCTTTTTTGAAAAAATCTCCTCCACCCATTCGCGCCCCAGCGACTTTGCCCCGCGCTGCGCGTAGAAATCAAGCGCGTTGAGTTCGTCCAGCAACCGGCGGCTTACCTTGCCCTGCGCGGCGAGCGTACCGCTCTTGTCGTAGGGCTCTCCCAGCGAGCGGCTCAGCGCGTTGAGCGCAATGTTGCAGGGGCAAACGTCAAAGGCTACGCGCTGCCCGTCCTGCTCAAAGGAGATGTTGGCAAATCCGCCCAAGTTGAGGCAGCTGTCGTAGCTCCCGAAGAGTAGCCTGTCGCCCACGGGCACGAGCGGCGCTCCCTGCCCGCCAAGGGCCACGTCGAGGCTGCGGAAGTCGGAGATGGCGGGCAAGCTTGCCGCCGCCGCCAGCGCCGCGCCGTCGCCCAGCTGAAAAGTAACGCCGCGCTGGGGCTGGTGAAATATGGTGTGCCCGTGCGACGCCACGTAGTCTGCCTGCGCGCTTTTGCTGCGCAAAAAGCTTGCCGCCTGCTCCCCCAAGAATTTCCCGTATTCCTTGTGCAGCGCCACAAAATCAAAAGCGCCGAGCGCGTGCGCCTGCTGCAACTTCTGCGCCCACGCCGGGCTGTAGGGGTGTGTTTCTGCCGCAAGAATATCAAACGTCCAGCGGCGGTTTGTGTTTTTTCCAAAGCTCGCAAGGCAAAGGTCTAAGCCGTCGAGCGAGGTGCCCGACATGAGCCCAAGTACGCGCAGGGGGAAGCGGCTCATTGCTTGCCTCCCAAAAAGCTTCCTATCCAATCCATTACCTTGAGGTATCCCTTGGGTAGCGTTACGCGCTGGTCGGTGGCGGCTTTGTAGATGAAGAACAGCCCCAGGGGCAGCGTTACGATGGTTGACATCCATATCGCAATGCGCGGATCCCATTCGCTGTTTCGCGCCAGCCTTTCAAACAGCATGGAGATTACGTAGTAGAGCATGAATACAACCAGCGAAATGAGGAAGGGCGTGCCGAATCCGCCTTTGCGGATGATGGCGCCCAGCGGTGCGCCTATCAGGATAAAGATGATGCACGACAGCGGCACCGTAAACTTGAGGTGCCACTCAATGTTGTGCAAGTTGAGCTCGCGGTTGGTAAACTGCATATCGGTTGCTTGAGCAACGAGGTTGCCCTGCGCCTGCTTTGCCAGCGTTAGCGCCCTATCGGCAATCTGAAGCTGCTGCTCCACGTCGCAGGTTTGCAGGATGGAGTCGGCGTTGAGGCGGTGGGGCTTGGCGTAAGTGCTGCTAAGGTCGGTGGAGCCGAGCCGAAAGGTGCTCAGCAAGAAAAAACTTTGCGCCTGCTGCTGCGCGTGGCTGTCGCTTTCCCGCTTTAGCGAATCGGAGATGACGGAGAGCTGGTGCAGGTTGAGCATCTTTGACCGATTTTTGAAGAGGTTGCCGTCGGTGCGCTCCAGCCCGTAGCCCGTCAGCTCAAAGATGGTTTCCTCCATCGAAAATTTGTTGATACGAAAGGGGTATTTCCGCTCTCCCGCGCTCTCCTTCAGCTCGTCGTACGAGCATCCGTTGTACAGCGTCAGTATCAGGTATTTTTGGTTGGAGGTGATGCGCATGTACCCCGAATCGGCAATGGTGAGCGAGCGGTTGCCGCTGCCGTTGGAGTGGTCGTAAATCATAATATCGCAGAGCAGGCCGGTTTCTTCGTCCTTATTCGCCACGCGAATGGTGTAGTCGGCAATGCCGTCGTAGAACAGGCCCTCCCTGATTTGCAGCTCGGGGCGTTGCTGCCGGATGTCGTACAGCAGCGTGGTGCCCTTGAGGTTGAGGTAGGGGAGCAGGTTGTTGGAGAAGAGGAATCCCCCTACTGCAAATAGGCAGGCGATAACCATGAGAGGCGCCAAAATCCGCTGTAGCGAAACGCCCGCCGACTTGAGCGCCAGCAGCTCGTTGTGCTCGCCCAAGTTTCCCATGGCCATGACAGACGACAGCAGCGTTGCCAGCGGCAGCGCCATCATAAACAGGTTGCCGCTATAGTAAAAAATGAACTCCAGAATTACCGCCCACTCCAAGCCTTTCCCCACCAGCTCGTCGATGTACATCCACAAAAATTGCAGGATGAGGACAAACATGGTCATGAGAAATGCCAGCATAAAAGGCCCTATAAAGGAGCGTATCACAAGTATATGTATCTTTTTCACGGCTGTAATGCAGCTTTTTTTTACGCAGCAAAGATAGCGTTTTTGACGGCGCTTTTCCGAAGATGGATAATTTTTTTTCATCAGGCGTGCCATCGAATGAAAAAAATGCTTATCTTTGCAATCCTCATTTTTACAAAAAACATGGCCCCGTAGCTCAACTGAATAGAGTATCTGACTACGGATCAGACGGTTACAGGTTTGAATCCTGTCGGGGTCACGAGCTCAGAGTCAGCTGTTTGCAAGGTTTGCAGGCAGCTGATTTTGTTTTGGGCGCGCGCTCAGCAGCTTTCGCTCCCACACCACCGCTACCGCAAAGACAATGCGCAGGGCAAACATCCAAAACAGCGAGGCGCCAATGGAGAAGAACAGCATCACGTCTTCTATGTTGCTGTGCGAAACCGCTACGTGGTGGTTGAGCAAATCCAGCTCCCGCTTGCTCACCTTGCCCGACTCTTTTTCCTCTACCATCACCGCCGCGCCGTAGGCCAGCCCCAGCGTTTGCGCCACAATCCACAGGAAGGATGTTTTGGCCGGAAGCCCAAACACCCTGAGCAGCGGGCGGAGCGCCCGCGACATGCTGCGGATAACGCCCAGCTC
>JAISLN010000249.1 GCA_031290835.1 Prevotellaceae bacterium | reverse complement strand
CCGCTCTACGAAGTGTGCGGACAAATCCGCGCCAACCTCAACCTGCCGGCGCGCCTCGAGCTGCTGCACCTCCTGTTTGGCATTGCCGCCGCCGACGGCGAAATACACATCAGCGAGCGAAATATCATCAAGCGAATCGCGGAGCACATCGGCATTTCGGCTGCCGACTACGAATCGATAAGCGCCATGTTTGCCACGAGCGACCGGAGCTGGGCGTACAAGGTGCTGGAGGTAGAGCCTGCGGCTGCCGACGAAGAGGTGCGGAGAGCCTACCGCCGCATGGCTGTAAAGCATCACCCCGACAAGATGGCGCAAATGGGCGAAAACGTGCAGCAAGCGGCGACCGAAAAATTCCGCAGGGTGCAGGAGGCATACGAGCATATCAAGAAGGAAAGAGGGATGAAGTAGCGAATAGCGTAGGGCGGGGTTTGCCCGCCCTAACGAATAGTAGAAGATAGTGAATAATTAAGGACAACAAAAAAGGGCACGCATGAATTTTATTGAAGAGCTGGCATGGCGCGGAATGGTGCACGATATGACGCCGGGCGTTGAAGAGCAGCTGAAAAAGGAAATGACCACAGCCTACGTAGGCATAGACCCTACCGCCGATTCGCTGCATATAGGCCATTTGGTGAGCATTATGATGCTCAAACATTTTCAGCGCTGCGGGCACAAGCCGATAGCGCTGGTGGGCGGCGCTACGGGCATGATTGGCGACCCAAGCGGCAAGTCGCAGGAGCGCAACCTGCTGGACGAGGCTACCCTGCGCCGCAATCAGGAGTGCATCAAAAGGCAGCTGGCCAAATTTTTGGACTTTGAAAGCAACCAGCCCAACGCCGCCGAAATGGTGAACAACTACGACTGGATGAAGCCCATTTCGTTCCTTGAGTTTATCCGCGACGTGGGCAAGCACATTACCGTAAACTACATGATGAGCAAAGATTCGGTAAAAAAGCGCCTGAACGGCGAAGCCGCAGACGGCATGTCGTTTACCGAGTTCACCTACCAGCTGGTGCAGGGGTACGATTTTTTGCACCTCTACCAGGCCAAAAGCTGCAAGCTGCAAATGGGCGGCAGCGACCAGTGGGGCAACATCACCACCGGCGCCGAGCTCATACGCCGCAAAACCGGCGGCGAGGCGTTTGCCCTCACCTGCCCGCTCATTACCAAAGCCGACGGCAGCAAGTTCGGCAAAACCGAAAGCGGCAACGTTTGGCTTGACGCCCGCTACACATCGCCCTACAAGTTCTACCAATTTTGGCTCAACGTGAGCGACGCCGACGCCGAGCGATACATCAAAATTTTTACCACGCTGAACAAAAACGCCGTAGCGGAGCTGGTGGCGGAGCAAGCCGCCGCGCCCCATCTGCGTCCGCTGCAGAAGGCGCTGGCAAGAGAAGTTACCTGCATGGTGCACTCGGAGGAGGAGTACGGCAAGGCGGTGGAGGCTTCGGAAGTTTTGTTCGGCAACGCCACCTCCGATATACTGCGAAAGGTGGACGAATCCACGTTCCTATCCATGTTTGAGGGCGTGCCGACGTTTGCCGTTGGCAAAGAGAAGCTGCCCATCAAAGCCGGAGAGCTGCTGGCGGTAGAAGCGCAAGTTTTTTCGTCAAAGGGCGAATTTCGCAAGCTGGTGCAGGGGGGAGGGCTTAGCATCAACAAGGAAAAGATAGGCGACGCGGAAGCCGTAATCTCGCCCGACATGCTACTCAACGGGCAATACCTGCTGGTGCAAAAAGGGAAGAAAAATTACTTTATCGTAAAAATCCATTGAGCCTAACGGCAGGCAACGGCAAAGCCGCCGCGCTAAAACTTCAGGTAGAAATCTTTTGTCAGCCTCTTGTAGTCGTCGGTGTACGAGCTCGGGAGGCTGTCTTCTATGAAAAGATTTTGCTCGTCGAGCTTCCCTTTTTCCTGCGCAAACTCCATCAGCAGGCGCTTTACAGGCTTTCCCTTTTTTGTGGCCACGTTGAGCTTGCGCGCGCAGTATAGGCCTGCGTCGGCAGCCAGCGCAATGAACACGTTGCCCTCCACGTAGGGTAGCACCACCGCCAGCCTCCCCCGCTCTGCGAGCAGGCAAGCGCTGCCGCGTATCAAATCCTCGTGCGTGAGCTCGTTGGCGTGCCGCGCAGCGTTGCGCTTTTCGTTGGGCGACAGCAGCGAGCGCTTGAAGTAGGGCGGGTTGGAAACAATCAGGTCGTAGCGGGTAGTGGAGCATTGCGCCAGCGCGTTAAAGTCGCCATGAACGAAGCGCAGCCGGCTTTTCCAGCCGCTGTCGATAGCATTTTGCAGCGCCTGCCGGTAGGCCATCTCCTCCACCTCCACCGCGTCAACCTGCGCAAGGGGAGCGCGCTGCGCCAGCATGATGGCAATAAGCCCCGTTCCGCACCCCACGTCGAGCATCCGCTGCGCCTGCCCGGCGTTGACGCTGACCCATGCCCCCAGCAGCACCCCGTCGGTGCCAACCTTCATGGAGCAGCAGCTTTGCCTGATGGCAAATTGCTTGAACTGAAAAAAATCGCGCGGCATAGCGTAAATCCATATTTTTGTGGTAACGTAAAAGTAGAAAAAATTCCCCAAACTTCTTTGAGCGGCATAGCTCGCCGGAGTGTGGCGTTTTTGCTCAGCGCTGTTTCACTTGGCTGAAGCGGCAGATTTCTCAATAGCTGCGCCCCTTTTTTATTCGGCAGTTGCAGGATAAAAAAAAATGTTTACCTTTGTGCTCGCTTTTGGCATTGACATTGTCGCTGCCGCTGCGCTTTTGGTACCATGGCCGAGTGGCTAGGCACCGGTC
>JAISLN010000248.1 GCA_031290835.1 Prevotellaceae bacterium | reverse complement strand
ACCCGTGATGCCCCTCGACTTGCATGTGTTAGGCCTGCCGCTAGCGTTAATCCTGAGCCAGGATCAAACTCTTCATGGTAAAAAAATTTTTACTCTGTATAAAGTGTGAACTGCTGGCTTGATTTTTTTTATCAATATCCTTTTTTCGCAAAAAGGGGAATTGACGCTTTCCTTAAATTTATTCCTGTTTTCAATATCGTCAAAGAACATTTTTCTTTGCCATTTTTGTATTCGGTCTATCTCTCGAAAAAGTCGTTGTTCAAAAATGGGACTGCAAAGGTACAAAAAACTTCATACGCTCCAAATATTTTTATGTTTTTTTTCAATCTTTTTTTTCAACTCTCACTGCTTCAATATTTTTGCAAGCAAATTTTTTGCCTTGACGAGGTAGATACCTGCAGGCAGATGGGCAATATTTAGGGTTTGTGACCCGATATTTATATCAACTTCTACAGCGAACATCAGCGTCCCGCTCAGGCTGTAAATTTCCACCTTATCACCTTCGCTTAATCCCTCACTGCTAACGATTAATCGTCCGTCAACAACGGGGTTGGGGTGGACAAATGCCGAGGCGGAATTGACGTTTTCGACGCCTGTTGGAGAAAGCGGAACGCCTGCGGTGAAGCGGAATACGGACGAAGAGGCGCGGCTGTGCGCTCCCGCAATCGCTCTGATATACCACGTATGGTTGCCCGCCGCCAAATGCCCCACTCGGCAGGAGGTTTCGGAGATTTCGCCGAAAAACGTGCCGTCGATGTAGAGCGCGTAGGTGAGGGCGGCAGGCGCACCGAGCGTTGGAGTTTGCCACTCAAACACGGCGGAATTTTCGCTAAAAGCGCTGCTGTTGGCGGGCGCAAGCAAATCGAAGATTCCAATAGGATTTTCATCTTCTACGGGAGGTTTTTCGGCACAGGTATCGCACGGCATAGGAGGGTTGGGCGCATCGCTACAGCTGTAGCACAGCCCAAATCCGTACTGAAACAGCGGGTCGCCGTAGATGGGCGCAACGGGCAGGTCGTTCTCCATTGCGCTGCGGATAAGGGCACGCTCCGTTTCCGACGCTCCTACGTCGTAGGGCAACTCCCATCGCTCAAGCTGATTGTTTTCGTTGTCTGTTCCCACTTGGTCTTGCGAGCGCGGCAGCTGAAAGGGCAGCTTGCCCGAAGGCGAAAAATCGCCAAAGATGCACTCTGCCGCGGCCTGCGCAATGCCGTTGCCGCCGCGGTACAAAAGCATTACCGCATCGGATATTTCTACTACCTCCGTGAGCACGTATGGCCGCGGCAAAATCACAAGCGTGATAACCTTCAGGCCTGCCTCTTTGAAGGTGCGAATTGCCTGCATTTGCGCTTCGGGGATGTTGGGGTTTTTATCCTCCCACTCCGTGCCGTGCGTGTAGGCATTCTCTCCTATGACCACTACCGCAACTTTTGTTTGGCTGCCGATGGGCAGGTTTGCTCCGCCATTGGGGGCGGATGCGGTGTGATTTTCGGTTTCCACACTGCTTTGCGCTGCGCGGTCGGCGATGGCCTGGAGGTAGGTTTTTGCCTGCGGGTTATCGTAGTAGATGCTTTGCCAGATTACGTTTGGGTCGTTGATTTGGCTGTGCTCGCCCTGCTCGTTCAGCCATACGGCTCGCGCTCCGCCTACGGCGATTTTACTGTCCTCCGGCAGGTGTAGCGGCAGGATACCGTTGTTTTTTATCAAGGTAATAGACTTACGGGCTGCCTCCAGCGCAATGGCGTGATGCGCCTCGCTTGTCCACGTGCAGGTGGCATCGGCGTAAGGGTTTTCAAACATTCCAGTTCGGATTTTTACATTCAGCACCCGACGAACCGACTCGTCAATTTTTTCCATTCCTACGGCCGCTACCAGCTCGTCAAAATCGGTTGGAGCCGATGGCGCTCCCCCCAGAACGTTGACTCCTACGCTAATGCTCTCAATAGATTGCGCCGTATTTGCAGCCAGCCAGTCGGTGATAACAAATCCTTGGAAGCCGACGTTGTTTCTCAGGTAATCAATAATGGGCTTGCTGGAGTTTGCACCTTTTCCTGTGGGGTCGAGGTATGGGGCGGTGTTGTATCCCGGCATTACGGAGGCGGCGTTGGCCTCTACTGCGGCAAGCCAAGGCTTGAGGTGGTAGCCGATGGTAGCGGCATCGTACTGCAAGGCGCTTTCGCCGCCCGCGCCCTGACTTGGCCAGTGCTTTACGGTGGTGACCATAGAGTGCGGGTTGATCTCGGGGCCTCCCTGCATACCGCAAACCATGGCTCGCACCATTGCCGAGGCTTCGTCGGCGTTTTCGCCGTTGCCCTCCTGAAAGCGCGGGTACAGCACTTTGGTATCGACCTCCGCCAAAGGAGCGAGCGTGCCGGTAAATCCGAAGCCCTTTTGCTCAACGCGGTGCAGGTTGCCGCAAAGGTAGGCAAGGTTTGGGTCGCGCGTGGCGGCCAAGCCAAGCTGAGTTGGGTAAATAGTTTTCCATCCGTGCACCTTGTCGCCAAAGAAAGCTACGGGGATTCCCATGCGTGTTTGCGCAGCCTGGCGCTGCACCTCCCTCATTCCGCCCTCTACGCCGTACGAAAAAGCAAAGCCGTCGGTGTATGGCGCATCATTGCCGCCGTAGAAGAGCTGCGCAATTTTTTCGTCGCGGGTAAGGCGCACCATGAGGTCCTCTAAGCGCTGCTCGGGCGTAAGCCGCCAATCCTCAAAAGGCTCTATCGCGCCGTTTTTGTTCATGTCGCGGCAAGCGCTTACGATTTCTACGCCGTCATTCTCCTCCTCCAGCGCGGGGATGTAAAGCCCGAATCTGCGGCGGTCGGAGAATTTTTTTCCCTGCGGCGTGGTGGCAACGACGTACCACTTGTACGTCCACCTGTCGGGCAAGTCGCTCGGCAGGGTGAAAGCGTTGGTAGCGGCTTCGCCTACTTTGGTGTAGCGGTCGAGCAGGTTGCCCGGGGCATACCACTCGTAGTCGTTGCGCGAGATGTTGAGGTAAACTTCGTAGGCGGTGGCGCCTTCGCAGGCGCTCCACGTGAGCGTTGGGCGGCGCGTTGCCGTGATCATTCCGCTGTCTGCCGGGGAAGAGAGAAGGAAGTCCACCTGCTCGGGGGGGCGCACCTGCACCAGCACATTATCGCTGCTTGTGACGGCAGAATCGTCGGTTACGACGAGGCGGAAGCGGTAGTCGCCAAGCGCGAGGTTGCCCACCTGCGTAGCGGCGGCGTTTGGCGACTCAATAGCTGCCACGCTCGGCCCGCTCAGCTGCTCCCAACGGTAGCTAACGATTTCTCCGCCTGCATCGGCGCTGCCCGATCCATCGAGGGTAACGCCGGTAGCGGGCGCGTAAATAGTTTGGTCAGCGCCCGCGTTGGCAGTAGGCGGCAGGTTTCCCGTAAAAACTTTTTCGGTCAGCTCCACGTGAACTACCATACCCCTGTAAACGTTGGCGGATAAAGGCTGCCCCTTTATGGTGTCCGTTCCCTGCTCGGGTAAGGCCCAGAAATGCACATCGTAATTTCCCCGAAAATCCAGCATCTCCATGGTGAGCGAAACGCCCTCGTAGTAGACCAAATCGGCATTGTAGGCAGCATTTTGTACGGTGAGGCGCGTAGCGTTGTCGCTTCCGGGGGACGTTAGCACAAGCCCATCCGCCTGCTTGTAGGTGCGGTCTTTGCCCAGCGTGTCGGCAGGCGACAGCTTCAGCGCGAGGTACTGCACGTAGGGCACGCTGATGGTAACGGGTACGGGAGGCTGCTTTTTGAAGGTGTAGGAGCACAGGTTAAGCCCTCCGCTTGCCAGCATCACGCGCAGGACGTGCCTGCCTGCCGGAAGGGGGAATACGCCCACCGTGACGTTTTTCTGCGTCCATCCGCCCGTTGGACCTACGCGGCGTTCTCCGCTAACGTCCGCTTCGTCCACAAAAATGCGGAGGCTTCCCTCGCCGCCCAGCTTTGCGCTCATTGCGTACACGCCCGGCTCGGCAACTTCTACCGTATATTCCCACCACTCGCCGGGGTTTGTCCAGCCAATGTTGCCGGCAGCTACGCTGCCCGTGTTTTCCGTTTCCACCCCTGTTCCCGCTCGGTAGCCATCTCCGCCCTCCATGGCGGGGCTGTTGTCGTGGCACGATATGCCTTCGCCGCCCTCGTCGAACTGTACGGCATAGATGGGCTGCTCGGGGAGCTGCCACGGGCTTCCCTTGAAGGGCGCCTGCGCAAAGACCTCAACGGCGACGGTAGCGGTATCGCTGCGCAGGCCATCGCCATCTACCGCCACCGCCTGCAAGGTTTTTGCGCCTGCCTGCGACGGCGTAATGCGCACCTCGTAAGGCTCGGCATAGCTGCACCCCACGCTGTCGCCGTCAAGGTAAAAGCAGACGCGCGCAACGGTCCCGTCCCTATCAAACGCAGAGGCGGTAAGCGTTGAGGCGGTGTTCAGCTCCATTTTGCCGCCCGGCGCGTGCGAGGTAATGGCCACCGTAGGCCTGTAGCCGTTGGCAGCGCGGGAGCTGTAAAACTTTCGCGCCCCCACGCGAATGGTTTCCACAGCATCTCCATTCCGGTAAATCTTCACGTCGACCGGCTCGTTGGCAGGGTTGTAGAGCAAGTAGGTAATTTCGCCCTTGCTGTTTTTGTACACCGCCCCGGAGGCAATGCTTGTATGGTACTCCTCGTCCGGCAGGCCGTAGGTAGCCATTGCGTTGCTTTGGTAGTAGGCGGTAAGGGAGTTGATGTGGCTGCGCCATTCGCCGCCTGCTGCGGCGTCGCTGCAATACGCATGCAGCCATTGGGCGGCAGTATCGGGGTTGATGTAGCTCAAAATGTTGAGGTGGTAGCCTCCCAGGTAGGGTCCCATTGCCCTGTAATTTTCAAAAGCGTTGGCGCTTCCCGGATAATTTTCGGCATTCCGGGCATTGCGCTCGCCGAGCATGGAGGCGCAAATGGCGGCCATTTTTTCGGGATTTTTGCCAAACTCCGTGTAAAAGAAATCCACCGGGCAAGCCTGAATGCCGAGCACCCAGGCGGGATCGCCCGAAAAGTAGGTAGCCCACGCCACGTTGTCGGTGCGGACAATTCCTGCATACTCATGCTCGTAAGAGTCGGGGAAATTCTCATCGTGCAAATCCAGCCAGTACTCTTCGGCGGCCGCACGCTCTATCACGTAGCCTGCGGCGGCCACGTCCACAATTTCCTTATCGCCGAGCTCTACGCCCAGCAGGTACAGGCCAAACCAGGCGTTGAGCGCCTCGGAGGTAGATTCCTGATTGTTGCCGCTGCCGTCGCCCGTTCCGCCGGCAAAGGAGTGGCCAAGGTAGGGGTCGAAGGTGCGCAGAAAAGGTTGGTAGCTTGCGCCGCCGCCGCTCTTGTAGCGCCGCCATCCGGCGTAGGTTTCGGCAACTTTCTTCACCATTTCGCCGTAGGTGCTTTTGAAAGCTTGGTCCACCATCATCAGCCTTGCCGCTCCCACGGTGAAGTAGCCGTAGTGGAAGTGCAAATCGTTGAAGCCCTGCGACCCGTATCCCGGCGGGAAGCCGATTAGCGCACCGTAGTCCGGGTACTCCGCAAAGTAGTAGCCCTTTTGCGTGCGCTCGGCGGTGGTAAAGGTGAGCCAGTCGGCAAATTCATCCTTTAGCGCCGCCCTTATCGCGCCAAAGCCCTCGTGCCCTGCTGCCCGGGCAAAAAGCATGGCGTTTGCCTGCTCCCCCAGCCCCTTGGCGTAGGTATTTCCGTTTCGCCCGCCCGCCTGCGCAGCGGTGCGGTCGAGCAGCTCCCGCATCATTGCGCTGCGCTCCGCCGGCATGCCCAAAGGCTCGGGCAGGTAAGGCGGCATCCCGCCAAAGCGGTAGCGGAACGTAAACGTAGAGTCTGCGCCTGCGTGCAGCGCACCCAGAAAGGTGCTGTAGTCGGCGCCTGCCATCCACCCAAAATTTTTGTCGGCGCTGCGGTAGTGGTGGGGCATGAAGCACATCAGCGCTTGGGCGGCGGCGCCGGTGTCCATGTTTTTGGGCTTTAGCGCAAAGCTAACCTCCACCCTGCCCTCCTCAACGCTGTACCTGCAACGGTACTCCGTGCTCCCCGGCTTGCTGCGGGCGTAGGCGTCGTAGGCCGAGAGCAGCGACCGGTCGGGCAGCACGGATACCACCACGTAAGCTTTTTCCGCGGGCGTTTCCAGCAGAAAATTGCCGCTGCGCGACCGGTGCACCTTGCTTCCCGCCGCCGCGTGCACGCCAAACACCCTCCCGTCGAGCTCCAGCGTAAAGGCGCTCAGCGCGGCGGGAAAGTCTGCGATTTCCGCGCCGTCTGCGCCACGCGCCACGGCAGCTCCGCCGGGCGTGATGATAGGGTAAAGCCCCTCCAGCTCGAAGTAGGCAAACGGCACGCCGTGCACCAGCGTAGCATCTACGCGCTTTGCGCCGCTTTCGCTACGGAGCGTAAAGCCCAAGTCCGACCATGCGAGCACCTTTGCCGCCTCCGTTTGGAAGTCGGCCGTATAGCCCGCGCCGCCGAGGGGGCTGTCGGTGAACACCACCTCGTCGCACATGATGAAGCCCCAGCCCTCGCCGGTGGCGTCCACGATGCGTATTTCGGCCTTCCGCCCGGCGTACTCGCCCACGTCCCACGTGCGCTGCGTGAGGGCGGCGCTGTTCTCCCCCGTTTCGCTGCGCACGCGCTCGCCGTCGATAAACAGGCCCACGTAGGCGGCGTCGGGGTGGTTGCCGCCGCCCACGCGGAGGCGAATGTAGCGCTTGCCGATGGTAAAGGCGGGCGAGGCGAGGGTGAGGCGGGCGTTGTCGCCTCTGAAGGTATTCACAAAGCGGCTGCCCGCGAAGCCCGACGGTCGGGGGGTTTGGGTAAGCTCGGCGAGCGCCGTTGGCCCCGCAATGCCCTGCGCGTTGTCGGCAACCGTCCACCCGTCGGGGAAGGCGGCGCTCTCAAAGTCGGCAAACAGCGTGTTGGCGTCCGCCGGCTGCACCTCCGCGGCGGCGCCGATGCTCAGGGGGGTTCCGCGGCGCATTCCGCCGCCCTCAAAGCCCTTGGGGAAGTACACGTCGAAGCCTCCGGGCGTGGCGGTCACCATGGCGGGGAGCGCCCACGCCTCGCTGTCAAAGCGGCTGCCGCCGGTGGTTACGCTCACGGCGGACACCACGTCTCCGGTACGGACTTCCTCGCGCCCCAGGCCGCGAAAGAGAAAATCCGTCCACCAGCTGTTGGTGGGCAGGGGCAGGCTGCGGGCGCTATCGTGCAGGTTGAGCAGCGGGTAGGCCTGCCGAAACCAGCTGTAGCTGTTGGCAAAGTAGCCGTCGTCGAGCTCCACGGCGGCGGGCGGATAGGAGGCGTAGCTGCCTCCGCCCGCGGGGATGATGGCTTGCGCCTGCGCACCCGCCGCGCAGGCAAGCGCACAGGCAAAGAGGAGAGGTTTTATCATGATGATTAACTTTTTTTAAGAAAACTATGCTGTCAGCGGCTGACAGCTACCCTTGTCAGCGGGCTGACAGCTACCCTTGTCAGCGGCTGACAAGTACCCTTGTCAGCCGCTGACAAGATACCCGTCGCCGAGGCGCAGCTACGGATTGATGTAGGGGGGGAAGCCTGCACTATTATTCACTATTCATTATTCACTATTAATTATTCACTATTAATTAGGTTAGTAAACCGGCACCTTCACCGTTTTTGTTACGCCGCCTCCGCGCAGCAGCACAAGGTAAACGCCGGGTGGCAAGTGGGCAAGGGCGAACGATTTGCTGCCCGCCTGAGCGCTCAGGGCTACCGCGCCTGCGGCGCTCACCACCTGCACGCGCTCCACCGCAGGCGAAACGTGCAGCATGTTATCTGCCACGTAGGCGCTGAGGAGGTTGACGCGCAGCTCGGCGCTTACGGCGGAAGGCTCCGGGTTGAGCTCCGTTGCCACGAGCACAAGAGTGGTATCGCCCCGCAAGGCGCTGACGGCGGATGTGCTCACGGCGTAATCTTCGGGGTAGCTCGTGGCGACGGCGCTCACGGTGAAAGCGCTGTGGCGGGGGATATTTTCAAAAATGACCTGCCCGCTTGCGGTGAGCGCCGCGCTGCTATCGGCGCCGATGAGGGTTACGGTAAAGGCGGGCGAAAGCATCCGGTAGCCAAAGGCGTCGGTAATCTGCACCGTTACGGCGTACATGGTTACTATGGAGAAGCTGCCCAAGGGTATGTCTTCGGTTGTGGCAAGGAAGTTTTCGCCTTCGGCAGCGCTCACGCTCACGGCGTACTCGCCGATTTCTACGGGCGGCACCTCGCTGCCGTTGTACTTTACGGTGATTTCTCCCGCGCCGGTGCAGGGCGGCGCGAGGGCTACGGGCAGGCGCTGCGGCGTACCGTCGTAGGGCATGGCTGCGGGAAAGGTGAAGCGTTCCGCCGTGAGCGTAGCCTTGCCAATGGTAAAGGTATCCAGAAGCATGCCCGCGGCGGCTTCGTAGTTTTCGCCCTGCGCCACGTCGGCAGCAATGGCGTACACTCCGGCGTTTACCGCCTCCGCCTCGCCGCTGTAGCGCAGCGTAACTGTGCCAAGCCCCTCCACGCCGTCGGCAGGCGCTACGCTTGCGGCGTGCGGCAGGCCGCTGTATACCGCATCTTCCGCCTGCCACTTCAGCTGCTCAACGGTGGTGGCAGCGCGGGCAATGCGGAGCGTATCCAGAAAAAGGTCTCTCGTTTCGTCGAAATTTTCGCCCTCGCCAAGGTCAACGGTCACGGCGTAGCTGCCGGCGCTGACCGGAGCGGATGTGCTGCCGCTGTACTTTACGGCCGTAATGCTCCCCGCTCCCGCCACCTCGGGCTTGACGCTCACCGCTACCGGATGCGGCTCGCCGCTGTAGGTGCGCGGCGCTATGGCGTATTCCAACAGGTGCTTTCCCACGCCTCCCCTTACAATATGCAGCACTCCGATGGGCAGCTGCTGAGCGGCGTGGTATCCCTCGCCCTCCAGCACGCTGAGCGTTACGGCGTATTCGCCCACCGCCACGGGCGGTTCGGAGGCGCCGTTGTAGAGCACGGCGGCAATCGCGCCCGCCCGCTCGGGCGCGGTGAAGCTTGCCTCATGGGGCAGCCCGTCGTAGGTAGCCGTATCGTCAAAGGGGAAATCGGCGGCGGTGAGCGTACCCAGATTTTTTATGGTGAGGGTTTGGCAGGCGGACGCGTACCCTTTTTCGTCCACCGCCGCCACGCTGATGCGGTAGGTGCTGTAGGGCTCCAAGCCGGATATTTCGTAGGTGCTGTCGGCGGCAACGTCCAGCTCGCGGTAGGGCAGCTTGCCGCCTGCCTCCCAAAACCGAATACGCGCCACAGCGTAGTCGCCGTTGCTCACGCGCACCGTTACCTGCCCGCCCTCGAGCGAAGCCGGCGCGTAGCTCACGCTCTGCACCGCCACCCTTTCGGCAGGGTGCGGCACGGCGAGATGGCAGCTTGCGCCAACGGTGTAGGTTTGCAGCGGGTCAACGTAGCAGTTGTAGTAGGCGTCGCCGTTTTTGTTTTGAGCTGTCCACACAAAGGCGGGGTTTGGCCCAATGCCGACCACATCGCCCACCTGCAGGGGAGCGCTAAAGGTAATGGTGATTTCGCTGCCGCTTTCGCTGCGCACGCGGTCCACGGCGGTCACCCCCGCGCGGCTCACCGACACCTTGTCGAGCTGTATGGAGTTGTCGTTCCACGTAGCGGTTTCGCCGTACAGCGGCGAGAGGACAAACGAAAGCTTATCGCTCTCGGCGTTGCTCACCGAGAGGTAGGCGGGGAAGTAGCCCGCTTCACCCCAGAAGTCGAGCACCTTGTTGCAGTAGGAGGAGAATCCGGTAGCAGCTACCGGAATTTCTTTGGCAAATGCCAGCCCTCCGCCGACAATTTGCACCGCTCCTCCCGCCGACGATCCGGCCTCCCAGCGCACCTCCACAGGCGTAGCAAATACGCGGCCGGCGTTGTCGGGGCGGATAGTGTCGGGATTTACGCTCAAGCCCTGCGGCGCCACGAGCACCAGCGGCGAGGCGAGGTTGACGGCGGAAGCTATCAAGGTAGCCACGCCCGTATCCGGCGAAAAGGCGAGCAGCTTTTTATCCGTAGCCACAGCAGGCGCATGGGCGCAGTTGCTGCCGTAGAGGTAAGCGCCGTACGCCCCAAAATCGACGGATGGCCACAAGCCGAGAGGCTCGCCGCTCTGCGCATCAACAGCCTTGCCCGTTCTGTACTCCACAACGCCGCTATACGTAATTTTGTCGCCTGCGCGGAGGGGGATAGCCGGGGTGAATATCACCTCGCTCTTTTCCTCATTGGTCGCTACCGCAAACCAGCCCTCGCGGCTTTGCCCGTTCACCTTCAGCGCAGCGGCCGCCATTCCGTCGTTGCGGAAGTAGGTATCAAAGTTGCCCTCGTCGGGCGCAATTTTCACTACGATGGCGCTGTTGCGGGTTTCCCACGAAAATACGGCGCGGTCGTTGCCGCCGTGCTCCGCCGGCGCGGGGTCTAAGGCAAAGCCGCAAAACAGCGACGCGCCCAAGGCAGGCGGCGCGTAACTCTCGTTCACCAGCGTCCACGCAAACCTTTCCGACGGCTCGGAGCTGAGGTGCTGCACCTGATCGCCTACGGCCTGCACCGTAACCGTGTATTCGCCCGGCGTGCGAAAGTCGATGGCGCTGCCGGAGGCGATGCTTGCGGCGGAGTAGTCCGCCAGCTCCGACGCTGCGCGGTACACCTTCAGCGCGTAGCGGTTGGCGTGCTCCACCTCGGTAAACGTAATCACGCCGTCGGCGTCAATGCCGGTAATCACCGGCGCATCAAGCACCGCCGCCTGCGGGCAGCGGCTTCCGTAGAGGTACGCCCCCGCCCCCAGCGCCGCAAAGTCGATGGTGGGGTAAAGATTGCCGTTGGCCGGCGTAAGGTACTCCACTATGCCGGCGTAGCCTACCGTATCGCCCGGCAAAAGCGTCACGCCGGGGTTGGGCGTAAGGGTGATTTGCGTCTTGTCGTCGCTGATGGTGCGCGTAAACCAGCTGCCGCTCCATCCGTTCACGGTAAAGGCTTCGGCCATTCCATTTCCCCTGAACTTGGTGGGGGCGTGGCTTTCGTCAACGGGCGCAATGCTAATGGTGATGTTTCCGTCTATGGTTTCCCAAGTAAACAGCGCGTCGTGATCGTCGCTGCCGCTGCGGTAGCGGAAGCTGCAAAATACCGTTTCGCCCACCTCCGCAACGGGGGCTTCGCCCTCAACCGTCCACGCATACCTCTCCGAAACGCCGGAGTTGAGGTAGCCCAACGAGGTGGAGAAGGATTGCAGGGTGAGCGTATAGCTGCCGGGGATATCAAGGGGAATGACGTCGCCGCTGCTCACCGCTTGGATGAGCACCGGCAAAACGGAGGCGCCGCGGTAAACCACCAGCTCGTGGCGACCTGCGTTGGCGTCGGCCGTAAAAGTCAGCGCCCCCGCGCCGCTAACGGCAATATCGGCAGGCGTTGCGAGCGCCACCGGCTCGGGCGGGGCGCAGACGCTGCCGAACGTATGCGTAAAGGAAAGTGTAGGCCACAAATCTTGCAGGGCAAATCCGCCTTCGGGGGCGTTGGCGGTTTTGTACTCCACCAGCGCGTCGTAGGTAAGCAGGTCGCCCTCGCTCAGCGGCTCGCTCGGCGCAAAAGCGATGGCGGTTTTGTCCGCGTTGGCAAAGGCGCCGGTAAAGGTAACGGCGGGTTTTCCGGCAACCTTCAGGTTGCCGGCGCTCATGCCCGTGTTGCGAAAAGACGTGGCGGTATTGCCGGGCAAGCCGGTAATGGTAACGCTCACCCTGCCATCCGGCTCGGTGCTCCACGAGAAGTAGGCCGCGCTACGGTCGTCGCCGGAACAGTTGTTGCCCAGCGGCGGCGTAACCTTGGTAAGGCAAAATTCCGATTCGGCAGCGATAGCCGTGCCGCCGGTCAGCGTGAGGGCAAGCATTGCCTGCAACGCTTTTTGGACAGAAGTTTTCATGGCAGATGATATTTTTAGTTAATTGTACATCGCATTCGTTCAGGAGGCGCTTCACGGAAGGTCGGGCAAACCCCGCCTCTACGGAAGCTTATGCAGCTTCACAACGCACGTTTTGCCTTTTCCCTGCATCGCCACAACGTAAACGCCTGCGGGTAGATGCGCCACGCTCAGGGCGCTCCCGTTTGCAGCGCGCGCCGACAGCGCCAGCGATCCGCCGGTGCTGATGACGCTAACGCTCTCCACCTCTCCGGCTACGTACAGCACTCCGTTGGCAATGAAAGCGCTGAAGGTCGTCGCCGGTGAGGCTTCTACCGCAGTGGGTGGCTCTGCTACCGGCGCAGCGCGAATCACCAGCTGCCCCAAGGCAAGCTCCAAGGCTGCCAAGTAGCTGTCGCCCTCGGCAACGTCCACCGTAACCGAATACGCGCCGGTATCAACAGGCGTGGCTTCGCTGCCGTTGTACTTAACGGTAATAGCGCCCAAGCCTACAACGCCCGGCTTTGCCGTAACGACCACCGCGTGCGGAACGCCGTCGTACGTAACATCGGCAAGCGCATAATCCAGCTCGGCAAGCGTAACCGGCAGCTTTGCGATAGCCGTTTTGCTGATTATGAGCGTGCCCAAAAGCAAGTCGGCGGCGGCTTGGTAGCTGTCGCCCTCCGCAACGCTCACCGTAACCGAATACGCGCCGGTATCAACCGGAGCAGCTTCGCTGCCGTTGTACTTAACGGTAATAGCGCCCAAGCCCACAACGCCCGGCTTTGCCGTAACGACCACCGCGTGCGGAACGCCGTCGTACGTAACATCGGCAATCGCATAATCCAGCTCGGCAAGCGTAACCGGCAGCTTTGCGATAGCCGCTTTGCTGATTATGAGCGTGCCCAAAAGCAAGTCGGCGGCGGCTTGGTAGCTGTCGCCCTCCGCAACGTCCACCGTAACCGAATACGCGCCGGTATCAACAGGCGCAACTTCGCTGCCGTTGTACTTAACGGTAATAGCGCCCAAGCCTACAACGCCCACCTTTGCCGTAACGACCACCGCGTGCGGAGCGCCGTCATACGTAGCGTCGGCAAGCGCATAATCCAGCTCGGCAAGCGTAACCAACGCCTTGCTGCTAATCACCAGCTGCCCCAGCTCAACTTCTGCTGCGGTAGCGCTGAAGTTGTCGCCTTCTGCCACGCTCACCTTCACCGTGTACTCACCGGCTTGGGCAGGCGCAGCTTCGTCGCCGACGCTGTTGTAATACTTCACCGTAACCTCGCCCAACCCTGTGTAGGTATCAACAAGGCTAACGGCAACTTCGTGCGGATTGCCATCGTACTGCACGTTCTTTGGAGTGTAGCGCAGATGCTCCGCCGTAAGCGCGGCCTTGGCTACCTCAAAGCTGTCGGGAAGCTCCACAACGCCTGCAAGGTAGTTGTCGCCTTCCGCCAAGTTCAGCGTAACGCCGTACCGACCGGCGTTGAGAGGCGCGACTTCGCTGCCGTTGTACAATATCGAGGTAATGCTGCCCAAGCCACGAACGCCCGGCTTTACGCTCACCTCCACAGGCTGCGAAGCGCCGCTGTAGGTCGCCTGCGAGGGGTTAATGCTGAAGCTGTCGGCGCTGATGGCGGCGGCTTTGCCGATAAGCAGCGTGCCCAAGCGCAAGCCGACGGCGGCTTGGTAGTTGTCGCCCTCGGCAACGTCTGCCGTAACCACGTAGCTGCCCGCGCTAACGGGAATGTCCGCTACGCCGTTGTACTTCACCGCCGTAATATCTCCCAAGCCGGCAACGCCCGGCTTGGCGGCTACAGCTAAGGCGTGCGTGGCGCCGTCGTAGGTTACCGCTGTAGTGTCGTACGCTAGGCTATCGGCAAGCACAGCGGCTTTGGTGATGGCAAAGCTGCCCAGCTCAAACGTAGCGGCCATAAAATCTTCGCCCTGCGCCACCTCAAGGGTTACGGCATAATTGCCTGCGCTCACGGGGGCGGCGTCAAGCCCGTTGTACTTCACCACCATGCTGCCTATGCCTGCGGCAATACCCGCCTTAGCCGCAACCGTAACCGGATGCTCCGCGCCGTCGTAGGCAATATTTTCCAGAACATCATGCTCAAAGCTATCCGCCACCAGCACATCTCGCGTAGTGAAGGTAAGCGTCTGTGGGGCGGAGGCGTATCCTTTTGCGTCAATCGCCCACAGCTCGAGCGAGTAGGTAGCAGCAGGCTTCAGCTCCTCAAGCGTGTAGAGGCTGTCGGCCGCCAACTCCAGCACCTGCATGGGCAGCAAGCCGTTGGCTTCCCTCAGGCGCACTGCCTCTACCGTATAGGTAGCGTCGCTCTCGTTGGCGGCAATCTTGAGGGTAGCGGAGGCATCCGCTCTGCTGTGCACCGCTGCCGAAGCTATGGCGGGGTAAACGGCGGGATGCGGCGTGGTAAGTGCGCAGCCGCCTGCGCCTACGGTGTAGGTTTGCGGGGCGTCGATGTAAGCGTTATTATTCGTTGTTCCGTCTGCCCTATCGGCAGTCCACACCACCGGTGAGCCGAACGTAACCACGTCTCCCTCCTCCAAAGGAGCGTCAAACGTAGCCGTTACGGTGGTGGTACCGTTGCCCGTTTTTGTGCTCAGCGCTTGTGAGCCGCTTGAGGTCATGGCGTTAATGTTGTTCCACTGTGCGCTTGCACCGTAAACAGGCGCAAGGGTAAAGCTCAGCTCCGTTTTGTCGCCGTTTTCTGCAATGGTCAAGTATATGGGCGCGTCCCCTGCTTGGGGATACAGCACCTTGTTGCAGTACTCCGAGAAGCGATGGCTCACCACGGGAATTTCTTTGGGGAATGCCAAGCCGCCGCCGCTGACGCGCACAAAGCCGGAGGAGGAGCCTTCTTCCCACGTTACGTTTACCACGGTGGGGTGCACCTTGCCCTCGGCGTTGGGCGCAACGGCGGTGGGCGATACCTGCAAGCCTTTGGAGGCTTCGATAGCGAGCGGCATGGTGAGCTTGTCCGCCGAAAGCTCAAAGCGCTGTATGCCCGTATCCGGCGAAAATGTCAGCCGGCTTACGCTTACATTCACCTGCGGGTAGTAGTCGCAGGTGGTGCCCCACGTGAAAGCGGCAAAAGCACCAAAATCAATAGTTGGCCACAACCCTTCGGGAACGCCGTCTATCACCTGCAAGCCTGTGCGGTATTCCACAATGCCGTTAAACGTAACCTGGTCGCCGGGCTTGAGAGCTTCCTTAGGCTCATAGGTTATCACCTTATATCCACCGACGTCCCCGCTCGGAACGCCGTCGTTAAACCAATCACCCGGCACGCCGTTTACCTTAAAGCTGTTCTCATCGGTTATTTGTAAACCCTTATTTCTAAAATAGGTGTCAAAATTTCCGTCGGCGTCGGATATGGTAACCACCAGCTTTCCGTCGCGGGTTTCCCACGTAAACACGGCCTTGTCGTTGTCATCTCTTCCCACCGGATTTACCGTAAATCCGCAGAAGGTAGAGGGATAGCGCACCTCGCCTTCGCCTGCGTATATCCATGCGTAAGGCTCGGAAATAATGGAGTTGCGGCGCTCCGGCGACGCCGCCAGCGATTGCAGCTTTACCGTGTAGCTGCCCGGCACGTCGTAGATAAGCGTTTCGCCGCTTGCCGCTACGGTTTGCGCTGCCACCTGCAGGCCTGCCTCGTTGTAAATTTTCACCGCGTAGCTGTCGGCTTCGTCATCGCCATCAAAGGAGAGCACGCGGCTGTCGCTGACGCTGATGTTTTCCGGCGGGAAGAGGGTGAAACCCTTGGCGCCGTACACAAACAACCCGTAGCTGCCGAAGTCAATGGTAGGCCACAGGTTGGCGTCATCTGCCGTTCGGTACGTTACCATGCCGCTGTAGCTCACTACATCGCCCAGCTTCACCGCTCCCGCCACCGGCGTTAGCGTAATGGCGGTGTTGGTGTAAGTAACGGTAAAAAATTGCTCACCGGTGTTGGGCACTCCGTTCACCGTGAAAAGTTGTGGATTTAACCCTTCTGTATTTCTAAAGTTAAACAGCGAAGGATCTTTCCCCTCTATAGCGCCTATGCTAACTACCACAACGGTATCCACCGTTTCCCACGTCCAAAGCGCGCGCCCGTTGCCGGTACCGACTTCCGTATTCAGAAATTCCGACAGGTAGGTTATCCTGCCGGTGTTCACCAAATTCCACGTGTAGTGCAGCGAAGTGTCGGAATCCAAATGATCTTTGTCGCCAGCTGCGGCGAGCGACTGCATAACAACCGTGAAAGCGCCCGGCACGTCAAACGGCAGCACATCGCCGGACGAAACATCTTGCGAGCAGGCCAACACTCCCGCATCGTTGTATATTTTTATGGCGTACCGCGCTACGCTTTCATCTCCGGTAAACGTGAGCGTGCGGTCGTCGTCAATGGCAATGTCGGCAGGCGCGGGCAAGCGCGGGCAGCGGCTACCCCAAACGTAGCTGCCGCCAATCTTTTCGAGCGTAAAGCCTAACTCGTAGGCGTTGTCATTGCCGGGCACTACCCACTCAATAGCGCCGTTGTAGTTGATTTCGTCGCCCGCATGCAAGGGAATAGTGGGGGTAAACACCAAGCGGCGATTTCCGTTTTCGGTTTTTGTAAACCACGCGCCGGTTTTCCCGTTCAGCGTAAAATTATCCGCTGCAAAGCCATTCGCCCTAAATCTGCTTTCCACATCGCCGGGCGTTGAAGGCTCCAGCGTTACCCAAAGGTTCCCGTCGCGTTCCTCTACCGTCAACCAAATATCCACGCCGGTGTTGGTCAAAACCTGCCTGCAATTAGCGGAGCTTGCAAGCGTCGGCGGCGTATAGCTGTCGTTTACCAAATTCCACGTGTAGCTTGCCGAAACCGGCGAGCTAACTATATCCAGCCCGTTACCTATAGCCTGAACGGTTACGGCATACGTGCCCGGAATGCCAAAGCTGAGCGTTTCGCCGGCAGCGCTCACATCCTGCGCGTGGTCAACCAGGGCGGAGGTACCTCTGTACACCGTTACCGTATATTTTAGCGCATTTTCATCACCGGTAAAGGAAATTACTCCGTTGGCGTCAATGCTTATGCCGGTAGGCGTGCTTAGGTTGATGGATGGGGAAGTGGTAAAGCTGATGGTTTGCTGAGCGCTCTTGTTGCCGCTAAAATCAACCGCCGTTACCTGTAAAGCATAAGCTGTGCCCGCCGTAAGCCCGCTGAGCGATAGGGAATCTGCAAAAGCCACCTCCTCCTCAAACCCATTATCCCCTGTAACATGGTAGAAGTAGTCGTTATCCTCCGTAGCTTCAAACCGCAGCAGCGCAGACACCTGACTTACGTTTTCCGCCTCATACTTGGTAAGCGTCGGCGCAGCACCATCTTCGGGCGTCGGAGTGTTGGCAACGGCAGGATTGTAGTCAAAAAGCGCTGTTTCCGAAAAGCCAATTGCTTGAAGATTTTGAAAAATGGATATTTTCCCGTCAGCATCGGGTGCAGCGGTAATGCTACCCAAGCTTTCCGTTGCGTTGGGGCGGATAGTCAGGCTATTTTCACGCTTTCCTGCGTTGCTACTGTTCCAAAATCGCAGCTGCGAAACCCAAGCATCGTAACCGTCAATAATTCCATTGGTTATGATTGTCTGCGCCCAAGTTTTTCCATTTATAGTTACCACCTTAAAGTCAAGGGTTGCTGCTTTGGGAGCTTCGTCCGTCTTGCCTCCGGCGCCGCCTTGCTCGTACAGCGGTATGTTTTTCCCGATGTAGGAGCCGATTGTTTGACCTCCCGCCTTGAGCGCAACAAGCGCAAGGCAGGATAGCAGCAGGGGTTGGTAAATTTTTTTCATGACACAAAATATTAAATGGTTTGTAAAAAGAAAATCTTAAATGCAGTGGCATTTCGTAGGCTAAAGCCTACGGTTAGTAAAGTGCCGTCCCTGCGGGACTTGCCTCTTAGTTAACTGTTATCGTCACGCTTTCGCGCACATCGGTTGCCGAAGAGGCGATATGCAGCGTAAACTCTCCCGCCTCCACAGCAAAGGCTCGCTTGCGCTCATCGTAAAAAGCCAAATCTGCAACCGGCACTTTTATGGCTACCTGCCTGCTCTCGGCGGGTTGAAGGTGCACCTTTTTAAATCCTTTCAGCTCTTTTGCGGGCCGCGCCACAGAAGCCTCCACGTCGCTCACGTAGAGCTGAGCCACCTCCGCCCCCGCCCGGCTACCCGCATTTTGCAGCCTGAACGTAACCGTTACCGTATCGCCCGCGCCGTAAGCCTTTTTGTCGGTTGTCAGCCCGCTGTACAAAAACGTGGTGTACGACAGCCCGTGCCCAAAGGGGTAAAGCGTCGGCTGCTTTTTGGTATCAAACCAGCGGTAGCCCACAAAAATATCGTCGTCGTAGCGTACCGTGCCGTTGCGCCCCGGAAAGTTGTTGAACGCATGCGCGGGGTACTGCTCCAGCGAGTAGGCAAGGGTAAAGGGCATTTTTCCCGACGGCGTTTTTTCGCCCGTAATGAGGTCGGCAAAGGCGTTGCCCGCCTCCATGCCGTTGTACCATCCCCAGAGGATGGCGGGCGCACCAATCGATGGCGCCACTAAGTCAACCGGCGACCCGGCTATCACCACCACCACCGTTTTGGGGTTTACCCTGCACACCTCCTGAATAAGCGCCACCTGTCCGTAGGGCAGCTGCATATCGCGCTTATCGGCCGATTCGGTATCGTAGTCGTGGTTGAGGCCGCAGAAGATTACGGCGGCGTCCGATTTACGCGCCGCCTCAACCGCCGCGTAGAGCAAGCTGTCCTGCGCCTTTTTGCCGGCTTCGCTCAGCTGCCCCGCGCCCTGCCCGTTGTTGGCGCCCTCCACAAAGAAGGAGGTTTTTTCGTACCCCTGCGCAAAGGTTATTTGCAGCTGCCCGCCCAACTTTTTGCGCAGCCCCTCGAGCGGCGTTACCTCGTACAGCGCCTTGATTTCCGAGCTCAGCCCGCCCAGCGAATGCTTGCGCACGGCGTTGTCGCCAATCACGGCAATAGATTTCAGCTCCGCCACGTTCAGCGGCAGCACGCCGTTGTCGTTTTTCAGCAAAACGGCCGCCTCCACGGCGTCTGCGTACGCCCCCTGCTGATGCTCCGGCGTATTGATGCTTGCCTTGCCAAAGCGCTTTTTGGGGTCGAGCACGTTGGTGCGAATCATTACGCGCAGCACGTTTGCCACCTTTTCATCCACGAGGCTTTCCGGGATTTCGCCCTTCTTCACCGCCTCCACCAAGGGGTCGGCAAAATACCACTCGTCGTACTTGCTGCTGTACGTTCCCATCTCCACATCCATCCCTGCCAGCGCCGCCTTTACGGTGCTGTGCGCCGCGCCCCAGTCGGTAAGGTAAACGCCGTCAAAACCCCACTCGCCCTTCAGAATATCGCGCACCAGAAATTTACTCTCGGCGCACCAGTCGCCGCGCAGCTTATTGTAGGCCGACATTACCGTCAGCGCGCCGCCCTCCGTTACCGCCGCTTTAAAGGCGGGGAGATAAATTTCGTATAGGGCGCGGTCGGAAACCTCCACGCTTACGCTTTCGCGCCACGTTTCCTGATTGTTCACCGCGTAGTGCTTTACGCTCGCCGCCACATCGCGCGACTGCAAGCCGCGAATGTAGCCCACCGCTATGCGGGCGTTCAGGTAGGGGTCTTCGCTCATGTACTCAAAGTTGCGCCCCCCAAGCGGGCTGCGAATAATGTTTATGCCCGGCCCCAGCAGCACGTCCTTTTGGCGGGCGCGCGCCTCTTCGCCCAGCATTTCGCCCCGGCGGTAGGCCAACTCCGGATTCCACGTCGCGGCAAGCGCCGTGCCCGTAGGAAAGTAGGTTGCAGAATCGGTGGTCCAGCCCGCGTAAGTCCACTCGTGGAGGTTCATTTCCGCGCGCACCCCGTGAGGACCGTCGGACATGCTCCACTGAGGAATACCCAACCGCTCCACGCCCGAAACAAAAAACTTGGAGTTGCCGTGCAGCATCCCAACCTTTTCCTTCAGCGTCATTTTTTTTACCATGCCCGCTATCCGTTTTTCCACCTTCGGATCTTTTGCGTAGGGCTGAGCCGCTACATTTTTGCAGCAAAGCAACGCCGCCGCCAGCTGCACAAGTACGATTTTTTTCATAAATTGATGATAGCTATTTTTTTTTCAACATCATTCAAACATTCACCTACTTTTTAAACCTCCACCAGTTGAGCGATACCATTCCCTTGCTCGGCACAAACCGCACGGTATGCTGCCCGCTGCTCAAGGCCATCGGCGGCGTGGAGAGCGTTTCCCACTTGGCGTAGCCGCCGGTTTTGGGCAGCTCCAGCTCGCTCAGCTCCTGCCCGTCGCACAAAATTTTGCACTTGGCGTCTGCGTTGGTGGCGTAGCGAACGTCCAAGCTGTAGCTGCCGCCGTCCGCCACGCTGATGCTATACTCTACCCACTTGGGCATACCCATTTTGGAAATTTCCAAAATCCCCGTCGTATCGGACGACACGTTAAGCTGCACCCCGGCAATCCACCTGCTCGTGCCCACCGCTTCGCTCATGCAGCTGTTGCTGTAGTGCTCGGCGGGTATCACCTCCTTTTCCTCGTAGCGCAGCGCCTTGTCCAGCGACGACATATAGACGTACACCTTGCCCAAATCCGTGAGCTCGCCCTTGTTGTTGCCCGATCGGCGCAGCGCGTACTGCGGATGCTTGGTATCGCTGCCGTCGTACTTAAACCAAGCGTAGCGGCCAATGAGGGGGTCGGCCTCAAAGTAGCCCACCACATCGCTCATGTACGCCATTTGCTTTTCGGCGGTAATGTTGTCGCCCTCCCAGGCGCAAAACTCGGTCATCCAAACGGGCTTGCCGTACTTGCGAAATCGCTCCACAAAAGACTTCACCGCCGAGGGCGTGTTCATGTAGCAATGCAGCGACAGGGCGCTTACATCGCTAAGGGAAACGCCGGGCTGCTCAAAAAATTCGTCAAGCCACTTTATGGGGTCGCTGTAGTCCGGCAGCGTGCCGTAGTTCATGGCGGGCGCCACAATCTTCAGGCTCAGCTCCTGCGCCAGCTCCTTTACCTCCGGCCATTTCTCCGCCGCCTGCGCAGGGGTCATGTTGGCTTGGTCGGTGAGGTTTGGCTCGTTGAAGGCAAGCATGTACTCGCACTCCGGGTTCGCCCGCTTGTAGGCGCGGATTTGGCTTGCCCAATTGCCGCCGCCATTCCACACCATGGGGAAGTAGGCAATTTTGGCTTCCGCCGCCGCGCCGGTAAGCGTGGTGTTAAAGCCGCTCGCGCCCCAATTGTACGCCCAGCTCACGCCGCTTTGCATGGCGGCAAAATCGGGCTTATACACGGTGTTGAAGCCCACCCCACGCTTAGCGCTACGCGCCTGCCTCACGGCGTAGTCGGTCAGCTCGCCGCCATCCCCCGACGTGTCGCTCTTTTGGCACGACAGCAAAGCAACGCACAGTAAAAGGCTATATGCTATCACGTTTTTCATAAAGGTTGGCGGTTACTTTGCCGGTTTTTTGTAGAAGAATATAGCGTCGAGGTTGAGCTCCGCTCCTACTGTGTGCGAAGGATTTTGGTAGCCCAGCAAATACCTTCTGCCTTCTGCGAAGTTTCCCTTATCGTTGAGCGGCTCCGACCATGAGTATCCCTCGTTTGCCAGCTCCGACACGGGAATTTCAAAATGGTGCCACTCCCCATCATGCGGATAGTTTCCACCGTAGAGCACATTCTCAGGCTTGCCATTCATTGGGCCAAAGTAGTAGCTTACATCCGGGCCTTCGCTGTTAAAGAAAAGCGTCCATCCCACTCCCGTTTGGTTGGAGGGGCTTTTGATGGCAAAGTGGAAGTAAAAGTCTCCGTCCATAATCGGCGACAAATCCGGCGTGGTTTCAAACTCCTCCAACTTGGCAATAATACCGCCGCCATTCCAACCCTCATCCCAGCTCGCAACTACCCATGGAATATACTCTGCCGGCGCACCCCAAGAGTTGATGCCCAATGATTCTCCCGCTACCAGCGATTGTCCGGCGGGCCAGACATCGTAATCCCTAAGCATTATAGGCTCCTTTACCTTGCTGCCAAGGTCGGCGCTCGTTTCGTCCATAAAGATGATGTAGAAGTCCGACCCTTTTTTAATGCTGTCGGGCAGCGTTGATTCTCCCTCAACAAGCTCCTCTTCATTGCCGTTGTCGTCAGGATCATCGTTGTTGCCATTTTTTTCACAGCTGCTGAATGGCGCTGTTGCCACTACCATGCCGGCAGCTACTGCCAGCATTTGGAAATAGTTTTTCATTTTCATAATCTACATTTTTTTAATTTAAAGAATTGAACATTGGTAAAATTGCTAAACAGGATTTACTTCCATTTTTCGCTCTGCTCCAGCCCCGACAAGTCCAGCTCGTACTGCGGGAGCGGAAAATATTCGTTTTTGCCTTCCGTAAAGTCGTTCATAGCCGCCTGCACCTGCGGCGTTTCTGCGGCTTTGTAGGCGCTCATGGCTTCCTTTGCAGCGCCCCAGCGCACGAGGTCAAACCAGCGGTGGCTCTCCATCGCCAGCTCCACGCGCCGCTCGTGGCGAATAGCCTCGCGCAGCCCGTCTTGGCTATCAGCGTAGGGTTGGGCGGTTTTGTGGTTTAGGTAGGGAAAATCGGGCAGCTGCGTAGCGGGGTCGGCGCACTCTGCCCGCCGCTTGGCGCGCAGCGCGTTGAGCGTGCTTTTGGCGGCGGCAAAGTCGCCCGTTTCGTTGCAGGCTTCGGCGTACATCAGCAGCACGTCGGCGTAGCGAATTAGCTTTATGTTGATGGGCGCACGGGTGGCGTGCCCGTCCCACAGGGCGTTGAGGGCGCTGTCCATAATGGCGTACTTGCGCGTCAGGTAGGCGCTCCCCATGTATATCTCTTCTGCCGGGTTGCTTATCAGGCTGCTGTCTATGGCGTAGAGGTTTAGGATGGAGGCTTCGCGGCGGGCGTCGCCTGCCTCAAACTCATCGTACAGGCTCTGCGTTGGCTTGTTGAAGCCCCAACCGTCGGTGGAGCCGCCGCTTGCCTTTTTGGGAACTTCGTCGGAGCGGGAGCGGGTAAGAATGGTGGTAAACGTGCCGCGCGTGCCGCCAAAGTGCGGGTTAAAGCTGCCGTAGTCGCTGCTCGCCTCCTCCGCGTACTGCACCTCAAACACCGATTCCTTGCCGTTTTCATTGTATATGCTGAAGTTATCGGCGTACTTTTCTTCCAAAGAATACTCGCCGTCGGCTATGATGGAATCGCCCCACGCTTTTGCCGTAGCGTAGTGCTCGCGGCTCCACTGCGCGTAGTAAAGGTGCGCCTTGAGCAGCATTGCCTGCGCCGCGCCCTTGGTGGCCCTACCCACATCGGCGGGGTTTTGGCGGAGCTCCGATAGCGGCCACAGCCCGGCGTTGGCGTCCTCCAGGTCGCGGAATATTTGGGCGTAGATGCTTTCAACGCTCGCCTTGGGCTGCCGCCACTTGTCCGAGGTCTGAATGGTGTAGGTTACCAGCGGTACCTCGCCAAACACGCGCACCAGGCGGAAGTAGTAGAGCGCGCGCAAGAATTTGGCCTCTGCCGTCAGGCGCTCTTTGGCGCGCTCGCTCATTGCCGCGTCGGGCGCTACGGAGGGCAGCTGCTCTACGGCGAAGTTACACCTTGCTATGCCGTGAAAATTCAGCTGATACCAGTCGAGTAAAACGGCGTTGTTGTTGGATATTCTAAAGTTGTCCAGCTCGTAGGCCGCCGACATATCGCTCGTGTTTTGTCCTCCCTTGAGGGCGTCGTCGGAGGCTACGTCGCCTATCCACCACTCGGGGCAGTAGGTTGAGCCGTACTCCCATTGCAGGGGGACGTAGGCGGCATTTACCACCTGCACGGCAACCGTGCCGCCGCCGGCAATGAAAAAATCTGCTACGTCGGGCTTGGCGGGCTGCGGCTCGCTCAGCCACTCGTTGCAGCCCGATAACCCGAGCATGCCACAAAAAAGGATAGCGACTTTTGCGCTTAACTTGCTATTCATCATTTTTCTATTTTTTCCAAAAGTGCAATTCATGGTCAACCGTTAGCCGCCAGCTATCGGCTAAAAATCAAGGTTTACTCCAAGCATTACCGTTCGCGCCTGCGGATAGTTACCGTAGTCCACGCCGCTGCCTACTTCGGGGTCGTAGCCCGTGTAGCCGGTGAGCGTCAGCAGGTTGCTTGCCGATACGTACAGGCGCAGGCGGTTGGCTCCTGCCCGCCGCGCCCACCGCTGCGGAAGGCTGTAGCCCAGCTGTATATTCTTGAGGCGCAGGTATGTCCCGCTTTCCAAAAAGCGGCTTGAGGTGTAAAAGTTCACGGCGTTGCGCGGGTTGGGTATGCTGCCGTCGGGGTTGGACGGCGTCCACGCATCGCGCATCAGCGTCCCCATTACCGACTCCTTGCCGGGACCTTCCAGCTGCTCCCGCTGCGCGTTGTAGAGTTGGTTGCCGTAAACGCCCTGAAAAAACAGCTGCACGTCAAAACCCCTATAGTCTGCGCTTGCGTTGAGCGCGTAGGTGAGCCAGGGAAACGGGTTGCCCAGCGTCGCTCTGTCGTCGTCGTTAATTTTGCCGTCGTTGTTCGCATCCCTGTACTTGGCGTCGCCTGCGTAGTAGGTATTTTTTTGCTCGTAGAGGTGGGCGGCGGCTTCGTCGTCGGATTGGTAGATGCCCAAATATTCGTAGCCAAAGTAGGTGTACAGGGGCAGCCCCTTATCGCTTACGACGCGGTCGCCGTAAACCGGATAGCCGCCGTTGAGCGCCGTCAGCTCGTTCTTGATGAAGCTGACGTTGCCGCCCACCGAAAAGCGAGCATCGCGAACGCTACCCTGATAGTCCGCCGAAATTTCTACGCCGTCGTTGCGCACGGTGCCCACGTTGGCTTTGGGGCTAAAGAGGTTGCCGGTGTACGCCGGCGCCGAAATGAAAAGAAACATTTCTTTGGTGTCGCGGCGAAAAAAATCAACGCTGCCCGACAAGCTGCGCCGCAGCACGCTCCAGTCCAAAGCAATATTCCACTGCTCGGTAATTTCCCACTTCCCGTTGGCGTTTACCCACGTATTAACGGAGGAGCCAAGCGCCTGCTGCTGCCCGTCGCTCACCGACCCGTCGGGCTGCACCATCGGGCTGCTTTGCCCAAGAACGTAGGACGAAAAGTACATCCCCGTGTTAATGGTTTGCAAAAAATCGCTCGACCCCACGCTGCTTTGGTTGCCCAGCTGCCCCCAGCCGAGGCGAAGCTTCAGGTCGTCCAAACCCGATATGCCCTCCATAAACCTTTCGTTGCTGATGCGCCACCCCAAGGCGGCAGAGGGGAAGTAACCCCAGCGATTTTTGGGGAATTTGCTGGAGCCGTCGGCGCGGAAGTTCATCGTGAGCAGGTAGCGGTCGGCGTAGCTGTAGTGCAGCCGACCCAAAAACGACTGCATCCGCGTCCGGTCAACGCCATCCCCCGCAGGGTTGGTATTATCCTCCGTAGTTTGGGACAAATACCAGTTGCTCTCCACCGGATTTAAAATTGTCGCCCCCGAATTTCCCAGGTTGTAGTAGCTGTACTCCTCGGTTGTTTGCCCTGCCATTAGCGAAAATGAGTGCTCGCCAAGCTCGCGGGAGTAGGTGGCAACAGCTTCGGCAATCAGCGTGTAGTAGCGCGTGAGCGAGCTCGACAAAAAATTCTTGTCCGATTTGTCGTAGCTGGAGTACTCATACTTTTCCTTGAACTCACGGTTGCGCACAAGCGAAAAATCCATGCTCACCGAAGAGCGAAAGGACAAGCCCTCAAAGGGGGTCAGCTCAAGGTACACATCGCCTACAAAGCGGTCGGCGCCGTTTGTTGGGTGCGACGTTTCCACCATCGAAAACGGGTTGGTTACCTTTTTAAAGTTAGACGCCGCCGCCGGATGACCGCCAATAGGTTCGCCCAAGTAGTTCACTGCGCCTTCCGGGTAGTGCGTCGGGTCCCAGGGCGCCATGGCCAGCGCCGCCGTCAAAATGGACGCGCCGGCGCTGCCGCTGTTGTTCATGGCGTAGCGGTCGGTTGAGGTCATGTAGGTCATCGTTTCTCCTACGTTGAGCCAGCTGCGAATTTTATACGAGGTGTTGGCGCGCAGCGTCAACCGCTTGTAGTACGAGCCTATAATGATGCCGTCCTGGTCAAAGTAGCCGGCGCTAAGGGCATACTTCCGCTTGGCGTCGCCGCCCGTGAACGACAGGTTGTAGCTCTGCACCGGTGCACCGGATACAAACACCTCATCCTGCCAGTCCGTTTCCTGCTGCGCATATTTAAACCCTTCGGGATTGCGCGAGCTGTAAACAACAGGGTAGTACGGCGAGCTCCTCCCCAAGCGATAGGTGGTGAGCCAAGAGCTAAATCCGTATTTTTCAAACATTTCCATCTCCGATTTGGTGTCGTTGAGCGCCACCAGCGTCCGCGCAAACTCCTTGCTGCCCATCACCTCCAGCTTGCGCCAGCGGCTTTGGAAGCCTACATAAGCGTCAAACGATATTTTACCTTCGCTCTCCGTGCCTTTCTTTGTGGTGATAATGACCACGCCGTTTGCGCCGCGCGAGCCGTAGATTGCTGCGGAGGAGGCGTCTTTCAAGATTTCGGTGCTCTCCACGTCGTTGGCGTTAAGGAACGAAATGTCGCCTACGATAATGCCATCCACCACGTAGATAGGGTCGCTGTTGTTGAGCGTCCCTATGCCGCGTATGCGCACCGTTGCCGCCGCGCCCGGCTGCCCCGTGCTGGCGTTGACGGTAACGCCAGCTGCCCGCCCCTGTAACGCTTGCGTAAGGCTGGAGGCGGGCGTTTTTTGCAGAGCGTCGGCTTTTACAGAGGCTACCGCGCCGGTCAGGTCGCTCTTTTTCATCACTCCGTAGCCCACTACCACCACTTCGCTCAGCTCCCTCGCGTCTTCCGTAAGCGCCACGTCAATGCGGCTGCGGCCTCCTACAAGCTCCTCTACTGTTGACATTCCAATAAACGAAAACACAAGGGTGGCGTCCGCTAGGGCTTGCACGCTATAGCTGCCGTCAACGCTTGTTGAAACGCCCGTTGTAGAGCCTTTTACCACCACGCTCGCCCCTACCACAGGGGCGCCGTCGGCGTCCCTTACCGTGCCCGAAACGTTAAGCACGCTTTGCGCATAAGCTGCAACGCACACGCAAGGCGTACAAAGCAAAACCAGCAAATATTTTAAATTTTTCTTCACTAAATTTTTGATTTTATGTAACTTATATAATGTATTTTTTCGGGTCGCACAATTTTTATTTTACATCTCACATCACGCTTTCAGCGCTTGTTTTATGGTTTTACGTAGCCCAAGCTACCCAAAAGTTGCGCATTTTTTAAGTAATCAGTCGGTATTTTCACATCAGCAAACTTAGGGGGTAAAAGCTTGTTTGATACCGGCTCAAATTCAAAAAGTAGAATGTTAAATGAATTACAAGCTTGATTTCCAAATTGTTAATTAAAACGGAATATTCCTAAAAAGTAATGAGTTAGTGGATAGTTAAACCTTCTTTCGTCCGATTTTCATCACGTTTTGCTCAAAGTCGTCGCGCGAAAGGGCTTTATTTCGGATTTGGGTGCGGTAGTTGTAAACCGTGCTCGACGAGTAGCGCAAAAAGCCTGCAATTTTTATGCTGTCGCTAATGCCGAGGCGTATCAGCGCAAAGATGCGCAGCTCGGTGTTCAGCATTTCGCCCTGCTTAGGTGCGACTTGCCTGTCGGGTGCAAGAAGAGCGTTGAATTCTTCCACAAAGGTGGGGTAAAGATGCAGGAAAATGCTATCGAAAGTTTCGTAGAGCTTTTTGCGCTCTTCGTCGGCTATCGTGTTAGACTTCAACATTCTTGCAAGCTCTTCGTGGCGGTTGGCCAGGGCTTTCTTGTTGAGCGCCTTGCGGTAGTCCTCCCACTTGTCAATGTAGGCAGAGCACATATCAAAAAACTGCGCAATGTACTCCTCTTTCACGCGGTTGGCCTCCTGCAGGCGGACGTTGAACTTTTGCAGCTCATCGTTGGCGTGGAGCATGCTTTGGTTCATTTGCCGCATGGTAACGTTGGTATCATACAGCTTTCGCCGTATTCGGGAAACCCTGTACACTTGCCTTACCACATACGCTATGACCGCCAGCAACACCAAAGACAGTATGCTAATAACCAGCAGGTAGCGCTGGAGCTCGTCCCGCCGCCTCAGCTCTTTCTCCATGTAGGAGGTATTGATGATGGTATGCGCCGCCGAGAAATCGGTAATGCGAAACCGCACGTTGCAAAACGCCATATCGCTGATGGCAGACTGCATAAACCGGTAGGCGCGGTCGAGGTCATCGGACTTGTAGAGCGCCAGCGCAAGGGCGTGCAGCGAGGCGTTGTCCTTTACGGAG
>JAISLN010000247.1 GCA_031290835.1 Prevotellaceae bacterium | reverse complement strand
CGCACCGTCAGCGTTCTCCCCGCTAGGCTGCCGGACGAAAGCTTCCGAAGCTTTCAGCGCCAAGCGGCGCGTAAAGCGCGTGTTCCACTCCACCTGTAGCCCTACTACGAAATTGTGCCAATGGCTGTCAACGCAATTTGCATAGATAAGTATATCTTTCGACAACAGCTTACGCGGCGCCTGCTCCGGCGTCAGGTACTTTATGCTCACTATTTCCTGCCCTTGCTGTAGGGGAAGCAGGGCGTTCAAAAAGCTGATGAGCAAATGTTCGTGCTCTCCAAAAATTTTCGTGAACAGAAAATAGTTCTTGGGGTCTAAGTATCGTGCCATGGTGGATGGGGGTTTTGCGCAAAATTACGGGAAAAGTGGGAATTTTCCAAGAGAGAATTTCGTTTTTTTGAATTCTAAATTTTGAATTCTAAATTTTGAATTGCGCAAAGCGCGAAGTATAGTGCGTAAGCCTAATTGGAAATTTTGAATTGCGCGAGGCGCGGATTGTAGTGCGTAAGCCTAATTCAAAATTCAAAATTTAGAATTCAAAATTTCCCCACATGACAAATTCCTCCTCAATTACCTCTCGCGACAATTTGAGATGCGCCCAATTCGCGCTGCGCTACGAGCACATTGTAGCCAAAAATACGTCGAGCGTTGGCAGCAGCGATTTGATGCTTATCAGGTTGCTGATGCTGATTTTTCCTACCACGTAGCAAAAATCGTTGCTTGTATATTTTTCCGAAATCTCCACAAAGCGGAAATGCTCAAAGTCGCTTACGTTGCGGTAGCGCAGGTAAACGCACACGAGGTTGTCGGTAACGTACTTTGGCGGGTTTGGCGTGTTGAGCTTTTTGTACTCGTAGCGGTAGTCGTGAAATTGCGCGGTGATGTCCGAGAGCACCGCCGATCCGGTGGGCAGCCCGCCCGCGCCCTTGCCGAACATGAACTGCTTGTCGTAAAATTTTCCGCGAATGACCACTCCGTTGTACTCGTCCTCCACGCTGTAGATGTAGAGGTCAGGGGTGAGCATGCGCGGCATGACGTAGAGGGTAATGTTGCCGTCTTCCGTTTTGCCCACGCGCGCCACCAGCTTTATCTTGCGCCCCTTTTCCTTGGCGTATCGGATGTCGCACTCCGCAAGGTTGGAGATTCCGAAGTTGAACACTTCGCTTGGCGGAATAATCACGCCAAAGGCGTGCAGCGTAAGTATCACCAGCTTGTAGAGCGAGTCGTAGCCGTCCACGTCAAACGATGGGTTGCTTTCGGCAAATCCCAGCTCCTGCGCCTGCCGGAGCGCGTTGGCGTAGGTTTCGCCCTCGTTGAAAATTTTGGACAGGATGTAGTTCGACGACCCGTTGAGGATTCCCGTAACGGAGGTGAGCAGGTCGTTGTCGTAGTACTCCTCGAGGTTTCGGATGACGGGGATGCTGCCGCACGCCGAGGCGTCGTAGAGCAGCGCCACGCCGTGCTTTTGCTGTAGGGCAATCATTTCGGACATGTTTTCGGCCAGCATGGCCTTGTTGCCGCTCACCACGCTTTTGCCGCGCTGCAGGGCTGTTTTCACAATGCTGTATGCGTCGGCGGCGCTGTCGATGAGCTCCACCACGAGGTTGATTTCGGGGTCGCCCAAAATATCTTCGGCGTTGGTGGTAAAGTACTTTGCGTCGATGCTGCGGCGCTTGTCGGGGTTTTTGATGCAGATGCGCTTAATGCGGGCGTCAACGGTTTTGCTCTTTTGCAGCACGGTGTAGAGCCCCTCCCCCACCGTTCCAAAGCCAAACAGCCCAATGGTCAGCTTGTTCATATATACTACTATTATACTACTATCGGTTTATAAAGTTACGTTATCGAAGCAGCTCGGATTTCAGCGCTCACAGCGCAGGCAGGTTGATGGCCTCCTGCACAATGTAGGCTTTGGGGTACAGACGCTTGATGCGCACGTAGAGCCGGAGGGCGTCGTCCTTGCTGCGAAAATCGCCCACCGACACCTTGAAGTACGGGTTGTCGTAGCTGCGGTAAACGGGAATATCCACGAACAGCCCCGCAAAGTTATCCGAAACGTCCTGCGAGCGCTGACGTGCGTTGCCGCTGTTGTCGCGGTAAATACGAATGCGGTATCCCTCTATTTTGGGGTTTTGAATGTTGTAGGCAATGTGCTTTTGCACCAGCTCCTCCACCGCCGGATGAGCCTTTACGCTGATTTTCCCCTGCGCTTGCGCTACGGCAAGGCACGGCAAGGCAACAAAAGCAAAGATTATAGTGGCAATTTTTTTCATACAGTCATTTTTTTTTCAAAAAAAATTACAGCCTCTCCCGCTACTTGCCCTGCAGCTCCAGCAACGGCGTAAGCAAATCGCCATACTGCGCTGCAAAGGCGCTGAGGCTTTGTTTTTCTATTTTTACAGTCTTGGTCAACGGAAAAGTTTTGGCCCTAAGCTCCCCCTCTACCATCATCTCCTCCGGCGAAATTTGCCGCTGCTGCAGCATGATCATGGTGGAGATGATGTTTCGCAGGCGCAGCTCCAGCTCCACCGGCAGAAAAGCGTCGTTGTGCGGCGGCACCGCTATCGTTTT
>JAISLN010000246.1 GCA_031290835.1 Prevotellaceae bacterium | reverse complement strand
TTCTCCTCATGGCTCTCATAAAACCCCTGCGAGGCGTCACGCCGATAATCGGCAAAAATTGCTTTTTGGCTGAAACGGCCGTCATCATAGGCGACGTAGCGATGGGCGACGATTGCAGCGTTTGGTACGGCGCAGTGCTGCGCGGCGACGTCAACTCCATTACCATCGGCAGCCGCGTGAACATACAAGACGGCGCTGTGCTGCATACGCTCTACCAGCGCTCCAAGGTGATCATCGGCAGCGACGTATCGGTGGGGCACAACGCCATCATCCACGGCGCGGAGGTGGGGAGCAACGTGCTGGTGGGCATGGGCGCAACCCTGCTGGACAACGCCCTCATCCCCGACAACACCATAGTAGCGGCAGGCGCCCTAGTGCTGAGCAACGCGCAGCTGGAGCCCTACAGCGTTTACGCAGGCGTCCCCGCAAAAAAGGTGAAAACGCTCTCCCCCGAAGACGTGCAGCGCATGATTGTCAAAAATGCTCAAGGATACCTAATGTATAAAGAGTGGTACTGAGAAGAGCGAAGAGTTCTTAGCTCTTAAGGTGCTCGTCCGGGCGCTTAAGGTACCCTACCCTACTCTGATTGAACATCAATCCATAAATGGTGTAACCGCACTTCTCTTTGAGAAGTAGCGTAAGCGATAGATTCCAGCGCTGTACAATCTACGGTTACCTTTGTTTCATTCAGAATTTCGTTTTTGTTCCAGCATTTATCGCTTTGCGAAAGCTCCGTAATCCAATGATTTATGCTTGTTTTCCAAAACTGGAATGTTCCGTTTTCAACAAAAGCAACCATTCCGCAATCATCAAGTCCCTTACCGTGTTTTTCTATTTTAAAGCGTTGTATTCCGCCGTTACTATTGCTTCCAATCACATACTCCCGTTCTCTTTCCGCGGCACTGTCGGGGGCAGGCAAACGCTTGGCTTCCACAACAAAAAGGGGGGAATGTGTTCTACCCTCTTCCACTTTGTGAAAGTAAAAATCCGGAACTCCTTTTGTGCCAAAAAAAACATCAGAATATTGATTTTTTACGCCGATACTTTCAACCGATTTTATTTGTACTTCAATCTGTTCTACAAATATTTGCGTCATTTTATTTTCGTTTAGAGGACGACGCAAATCCGGCTGACGGTATGCTTTTTTGAACGGCGCTACGGCAGAAGTCATACACTTTAATATTTTTCCCAAGGTAGCATTTTCTGCGCCGGTTAGCACAGGGTTGCCGGATATATCAGCGGACTGTTGCTCAATTGCTACCATACTAAAAACCGGAATCTGCAAAATCAGCAAAGCAGCTGTCGGCGTCTCTGTAAGCCGTGAGCGAAAGCCAGTACCTATGCTGATTGGGTTTGACAAAAACGACAGTATCTTTTTGCGGATACAGCTTAACAATTCTATTGACCGACAGCGCGGAGGAAATCTTATTTTCGGTCAGCGCCTCCATATTTAATTCGGATAAATTATTGGAGAATACCGCTTCGCTATTTTCCCCACCATATTTGAAGACAGCTGCAATAAGCGAATTTTTTAGCGTAAGCACATGGCTTAACCTGAATTTTCGCTCGCTTGTTTCATACATCAGGTTTAACACTTTGGAAAATTCGATGCCGTAATTTGTTAAAATATTTTGAAAATTCTCTTGCTTAATGGGTTTTACGGCTTTTGAATTTTCGCCAATACGCACAAAATCCTGCATAAATATGTTAACGTCTGAAATTATTTTTTCATCGTAAGCCGAAAATAAATCTTTATCGCCATCTTTTAAAACAAAGGGAAGCTGCATAAAATCCTGCTTTAGAACAGCCGTATTTCTATTAAGGAGTAGCTGGCTACTACATACATACATGTAAAATTTGTAGAAGCTGTAAAACAAGTCAAATGATTTAGCGATTTTTTTCAATAACGCGCAATTATTATTTGCGGACGCAATCCCAATCAGCTTAGCTTTAAAAGAAAAAGACTTTTCATTATAGAAAATAGGTAATTTATTTGCGCCAATATTTTCCCAAAGGATTACATTGGGGGCAGTAAATAATTTCTCACTACCAACTTTCACAAATTTAACATTTCTATCCATGTCCATCAGTGCAGAGTAATCAATGCCGTTCTCAGAAATTGCTTTTGTCGGCAAAGTTTGAATATTATATATAAAATCAGGCGATAATTTCCCCTTTTTCCCCACTATATATCCTTCTCCTGCAATACAGCTATTTTCTTTTAATATCTCCTGCAAAGTAGGTAAATTCCGAATTTTTTCCACAAGCGTTTTAATTCTGCCGCCTCCCAGCAGGTTATTTTTCCACACAAATTCGTTTTCAATGGCCATTCGCCGATTTACATAATGCAAATCATAAGCGTCAATTTCAAAGGTAATTCGTTCTTTGACCGCTTTTGTTCGCCTGAAAGTTACGTGAAGAATGTTTTTTGTGAAGTCGGGTTTTTCATTACGAATAAATATGCTTGCTGCGGCAACCCTTGCCCCTTTATCTCGTTTTTTTTCGTCTTTATATGTTTTGCTTTTATCCCATAAAGAATAGCTATCTTGTAATGCCGTAAAATCCAGAATCTGAACTACATCATAATTTTCAAACAAGGCTTTTTTGTAATCCTTGGAGGTGCTATTGTAGAGCAACCCCGAAGCTTTGATAATCAAGCAAGCCAAACCTTTATCTTTCAAAGCGGGAAACGATTCCGCAAGAAATTTTAGCGCAATTTGTCCTTGTGGTGTTTTTATCTTTTTACTATTAGCAATCCAGCTACTTGATACGCTACCTCTGACAAACGGTGGATTACCGATTACCAAATCAAATTTTTTATCTTTAATTTTCTCACAGGTAAAGAAGTCGTGCTCAATCAGATTATCTTTCCGCAGGTCGTCAAATTTCAGCTCATTAATAATTTGCATTGGCTTTAATTCATCGCAAAGAGCCAAGCATAGGCTGAAAGACGCCAATCGTATGGCTTGCCCTTCCTTATCTACGCCGTAAATATTTTGTAAAAGTGATTTTAAAATGCCAATAGATGGCGCTTCCAAATTGTTTTGGAGCTTCCAAATTTGAACCAATCGCTTGAAAATAAGCACTAAAAAAATCCCCGAACCGCAAGCCGGGTCCAGAATTTTGTAGTCGGACAGGTTTACTTCATTATATGATTTTAGGGGCAAACATTCATCTACAAGCAGCTTTGCCAAATGCGCAGGCGTATAGTAAAGCCCTTCTTTTTTCTTATTTGCGCCTAAAAATTCTTCGTACAAGCGGCTGATTAACTCAACCGGAATATATCGAAATTCAAAATACCGCCAATCAGGAAGTTGGATTTCCCTCTGTGACGACGAAAGAGAGCGCCTATCGCTTGCCAATAAGTCGGCGACAATGGACAAATCAAGCTTCTTTAATTCCTCTTTTTCATTGTCTTTCCATTCAAAAACATTTCCGTTAAATCCTCTATTTTTATCATTCAAATCTTCCAGCAGCTCAACCAATTTTCTTTTCCTTAGCACGTCGCCAAAAGTTTGTGCGCTGTCGTACTTCTTAAAATATTTGTCCGACAACAACCTGTTCCCTTTACTGTCAATGCGCTCTTCCAGATATTTTATCAAAATTGACTGCACAATGATTTTAGCAATAATCTCTTTGGATACGTTTTTAAGCTCTTTGGCAAGCTCCTTTTCTACGTGCCTAATATTGTTGATCAATACATCGTAAGCCGAGTTTTGAAATTTAAACCTGCTCCTATTTTCTTTTTCTTCCCAAAATATGCCCGACTTTATTTTTACGGCAAATTGTTCATTGTATAGCTTGTGCGCTTTGCCTGCAAAATTCAAAGCCTGAATCAAATAGTCGGGCTTCAATTCATCATTATCAACACTAACATGCCTTGTGCAATCTAAAATAGAAACATGCGTGTCATAAAAAATACAAGCCAACGGGACTTCGCCGCTTGTCCAAAGCTTTTTTTGAATATCGGCAAGCTCCCCTTCGCTGCGATTGGCAAAGCGTGTTTGGGTTTTGTCGTAAAGATAAACTTGGGGCTTGTAGCTGCCATTCATCTGTTTTCGTAAATACACGGCAGTAGCGCCAAATTCTTTGGCGCTATAAATATGAAACAGCGCTGCAATATCAGGGAGATTGTTCGGCTGCGTATTGACCAAAAACAAAGCATCGTCAAGGAAAATATCGCCATCCGCAAAGCCTAATTTGCGCAAACCTCTATGAAAATCAGCATTTATATTTTTTACGCTTGTCATATTCTCTAGCATATAATCGGCAAATCAATCCATGCACTTTTCATTTTACTAAATTCGGTTTGCAACACCTGCTCTTCATATTTGCCTCCTACCGTTTTTTCAGAATACGCAGGTGTAGCCCAGCATTGCGTTGAAGCCGTAGGTGGGGTAGCCGTTGTAAACCTGATAGCGCGAGGCTAGGATGTTGTTGAGCTGAATGAAGACCGACGAGCGGTTGAAAAAGGCGTATGACGTTCCGAAGTTAAGGTCTATCCCGCTGCTGCGGTCCACCTCTTCTCCCCTAAAGCTGAGGGCGGTGTACTTGCCGTAGAGGTTGAAGGAGGCGTAAAAGTTCAGCTTGTTCCAGAGGTTGTAGGCCCCGCTCAAGCGCATGTCCAGCGCCGGCCGGTTGTAGGGCTTGGCCAGCGCATCCATGCTGTAGGAGTCGTAGCGCAGCGCATACTTGAAGTCCCAGGCGCGCGTTGGCTGAAAGTGGAGGTCGCCGCTAAAGGTAAAGCGCCTTACGTCGTCGTACGTCAGGTCAAAGTGGTTGCCGAGCGAGGCGGTATCCTGCGAGGTGAGGTAAAAAAGCATGTCGCTGATAAAGGCATACTCTACCCCCAACTTGTAGCTGAACAGCGAGCCCAGCTTGCCTTTTACCCCCCCGATAAACGAAAAGACGTTGCGCGAGCTGCGCATATCCAGCGTATCGGGGGTCAGGTAGGGATTTTCGGCGGTGAGGCTTGCGTAGGAGTTGACGTGGTGCTTGCCGCTCAGCGCTGCGTAGGGCATGAATATGTTGTCCACCAGAAACGCCGTGAAGGTGAGCGACGGGTAGAGGTGCGTTTTCAGCGAGCCGCTCACGTTGTCGAAAACGAAGCTGAGGTTTGCTGTTCCCTCCCACCAGCTTTGCCGCTCTTTGGCGTAGGGCGTTACGGCCACCACGGTGTTGCTGTTTGCCGCAAGGCTCTTGCTGCGCAGGTACACATCGGTATTTACCGTTAGCCCAACGGTAGTGGTAGGCCGCAGCTCTTTGTCGGCGTAGAGGGCAAGCTTCAGGGCGTCTTCCGCCTGCTGCGATTTGCTGCGGTAGTCGTAAAAGCCGAACATCGCTCCGTAGGCCCACGTGCTGTCCGGCAGCTCTGCGCTCCGGTACTCCAAGTTGAGGTAGGTACGGTTAAAGTACTGCCTGACGTTGGCATCCGGCAGCGCCTTGTAGTCCGCCAGCCGAAAGGTATCGGCATCGTAGCCGTAGAAGCGCACGGCGTGCTGCCTGAATCCCGCGTTGCCGCTCAGCAGGGCTCGCCGGAAGCTGTACTGCGCCGAGGCGCCTACTTCGTTGCGCATGTCTATGGTGGGGACTTTTTCGCCGGCTTCGTTTTTTACGTCGCCGTAGCTGCCGTAGTGGTTGGCGTAAACATCCCACAAAAAGTTGCTGCTGCGCTCGCTGCCGACGTAGGCGTCGAGCAGCGTGGAGAGCTTTGCGCCCAAGCCCATCCGCAGGTAGGCGCGGATATCGTCGTGCGGCTCGTAGCGCTCGCGCTGCACCCGCGCAGGCGGAAGGGGGCTGAGCCGGTAAATGTTGGCTATGGGCTTTACCTGCCGCAGGGGGTAGCTAAACTTAACGTTTACCCTTGCCGTGTCGTCTATGCGCGGTACGGGTGAAATTTTGTAGGCGTCGAGAAGCGTGGGGTCGTATGCCCGCTGCACCTCCACCGTTTTGGTCAGGGGGTCGTCTTGCGCGGCAAGAGGACACGAAAGGGCTGTAAACGCCAGCATGGGGAACAAAAATCTTTTCATGAGCTGCCTTATGCCATTATGCCTGTTTTGCATATTAATATTTCTTAATAAATGTTACTGTAGAGGAATATCGACGGGCGTACCCAGCGCTGCGTTTTCCTCCTTTTGCTTTTCCTGCGCCATAATTTGCTGCATTCTGCCTGCCACTTCGCCAATTATGCCATCGTTATCTACCTCATACCTGTCCAGAATGCTCTCGTAGGTGGCCTTTGCCTGAAATAGGTCGTTGCGCTTCACGTACACATCTCCCAGAATGATGAAGCTCTTGGCCATCCAGTACTGATGCGGCGTTCCGCTTTTTGAAAGGCTGAAGACTTCTTGCTCGGCTTCGTCCAGCTTACCGCTGCCAAAGAGCGCCTCTATCACCTTGTACTTGGCCTCGGCGCCCTCCTTGGTTTTCATGTCCTGCGCCACCAGCGCGTAGTCCTCCAGCGCCTTGTCCGGCATTCCCTGCAGCTCGTAGGCCTTTGCCCTTTTGAACTGCGCTTCGCGAATAATTTCCGGCGAAAGGTTGTCGAGCAGCAGGAGCTCGGCGGCGTCGGTGATAACGTCGGAGTAGGCGGGCGATAGGTAGTCGGCTCTCAGCTTTCCCAGCCGCGCCTCTACCAGCGTAGGCTTGCTGCTTGCCAGCGGCTGCAGGCGCTCGTAGTACTCCGCCGCCTTGGCGTTGTCTCCCAGCTCAAATGCTCCCCTTGCGGCGCCCAGCAGCGCCAGCTCGGTGTAGCTGTTTTTGGGGTTGTTGATGACGAACACAAAGTGCGGCAGCGCCTCCTCCAGCCTGCCCTGCCGGTAGAAGCAATCGCCCAGATAAAAGTTGGCGTCGAGGGAGAAAGAGCCTCCCGAAAATTCGCGCAGGTATTTTTGGAACAAATCGGTAGATTTTTCGCAGCTGCCGGACATGTAGGCGCGTTCGGCAACCACAAAGCTCATCGAATCCTTGGACGAGGGGTTGATGTTGACAAAATCCTTGAGGTCGGCAACGTACTTGAAGTATCCGTCCACGTCGCCCATCTCCACGTAAATATTTTTAATCCCCATGAGGGCGCTGCGGGCTTCCGCCGTACCCGAAAAGCTTTTTATCACCTGCTTATAGTAGTCCAGCGCCTGCCGGAAGTCATTTTTGTTTACGGAGATAAGCCCAAGCTCCAGCAAGGTTTTGGCGTAGAACAGGCTTTCGGGGTGCTTGCTCAACAGCTGTAGGTAAACGTTCACCGCCTGATCGTAGCGCTGCACCTGCACGTAGCATCGTCCCTTTTCGTACAGCGCGTAGTCGGAGTAGGGCGAAACGGGGGTGATGTCTATCACCACGTTCATCAGCTCAATTTTTTTGTCCTGATTGCCGAGCAAGCCGTAGCACAGCCCGCACTGCAGTGCGGCGTAGTCAACATCGGTAAGGGCAAGCCGTATCACGCTTTGGTAGCTTGCAGCGGCGGATTCGTACAGGCGCTGCATGAAGCAGCAGTCGCCCACACGGTTGTACACATCGCACAGCATGGCGTTGGGTGCGCTGTTGAGGGCTACATACTTGCGAAACCACGTTTCGGCTTCGGCGTACTTTTTTTGCTTAAAAAGGCTGTAACCCAAGTTGTAGTGCGCCGTTTTGTACTCCTCTCGCTGCACAATTCCCGCCGACAGCACCACCTCGTTAAAGAGCTCCTGCGCCAGCTCGAAGTCGTTCAGGCGGTAGGCTGTTTCGGCCTTCCAGTAGGTTGCGAGGGCGGCAAACGTGGCGCTGTGCGAGCTGTAGGTAAGCGACAGGTCAAACATGCTCATGGCCTCTCTATAATCCTGATTTTGCAGCAGCTCCACGGCGCGGAAGTAGGCCACCTTTTGCATGGCGGCGAGCGCGTCGGCGTCGGGATTGGCAATAGCTTGCAGCGAGGCCAGCGCCGCCTTGTAGTTTTTGGAGTAAACGTATGCCTGCATCAGGCACTTGTTGACTTCGTCGGAGCGGCGCGATTTGGGGTAGGCCGCAAGGTACATGTTGAGCGCCTCAATGGCGTCGTTGAAGGGGCCGCTGTTGAGCTCAAACATCAGCTTGGCGTAGCTGAACATCGCGTCCTCCTTTATTTCCGGGAAGAAATCCATCTTGGAGGCCTGCAAGAATGCCCGCCCCGCGTTTTGCTTGTCGCCCTGCTGCATAAAAGCGTCGGCAAGGTAGTAGTAGGCGCTTTGCGCCAGCGAATCGTCGCCCACCACCAGCTGCTCAAGCATGCTTGCCGCCTTGGGGTAGCTCTTGTTTTGGTAGTAAATATACCCCAACAAGTACTTGTCAAACCGCGCCAGCTCGGGCGAGGTTTCCGCAAACTTCTCAATGTAGGGCAGCGCCTCGGCGTACTGTTTTTTGTGGTAGTAGGCCTCGCCCACAATGCGGGCTACCTCCGGAAGCCGCTTGCCCTTTACGTTCTCTACAAACGCTACGCCCTCCCCTATCACCTTGTCGTAATTTTTTTGGTAGTAGTAAATTTGTATAATGTAGTACGGCGCCAGCTTGGAAAAGACCTCATCGCTGCGCAGGCTTTCAAAGCCCTTCAGGGCAACCACAAAACGCTGCTGCTCGTAGGCAATGTGCGAGTAGTAGTAGGTGGCCACCGCGGCGTACTTGCTGCTACCGTCTTTTACTATGGCAAAAAGCGAGGAGGCTTCGTCGGGGTGGTTGGTAACAAACAGGCTGTAGGCCTTTTTAAAGGCGTACTCTTGGTAGTCGTTATCGGAGATGGCGGTGATTTCAAAAGCATCAAACACGGCGTTTGCCTTTTCGTAGTCGCCCTCGCGAAAGTAGTACTTGGCAAGGAGGTAGTGCGCGTCGTTCTGCCGCCCGCTTTGGGGATACTTCTCAATGAACGCCTTAATGAGCATTTCGGCGGCGGCGCTCCACTGCTCGTAGGCGCATTCAAGGATATAGTATTCGGCCGAAATCCGCAGCAAGTCATCGAGCTGCGGCGAGGAGCTTTTGGCGATAGCCCGCTCAAACTCGGGTTGCGCCAGCCCGTACAGCTTTTTTTGGTAGAGCTCTACCGCCTTTCTATACGTTTCGTTGGCGTCGCTCATGTTGCCGACGGTTTGCGCTGCAAGCGGAGCAAAAAGCGTGAGCAAAAGCGCGAAAAGACTCGCCTTTACGCGCAAAAATAGTGGGTGCATAGCAATAATTTACACGTTGTGATTTAAGCGCGTAAAGTTAACCGCTAAACGCCATTTCCTCACGCCAAACGCATAATTTATCGGTTAAAAATTCATAACCCTACCGGATTTTCAGATAAATGCGTATTTTTGTGCGGTTAAACCCGCTAAACAAAAATTTTTATGCCCTCGCTCGACAATATCATTGAAGTAAAAGCTATTGACATTTTTCAGGGAGCAAACCTCATCCTCAACGATGTTACGTTTAACGTCGGGCGAGGCGAATTTATTTACCTCGTAGGAAAAGTAGGCAGCGGCAAATCGAGCCTGATAAAAACGCTGAACGCAGAGCTCCGAATACGCCGCGGAACAGCGTGGGTAGCCGGATACAAGCTGCACAACATCAAAGAATCGCACATACCGTTTTTGCGCCGAAAAGTCGGCGTCGTTTTTCAGGATTTTCAGCTGCTCATCGACCGCAACGTGTACGACAACCTGCTCTTCGTGCTCAGGGCTACCGGCTGGACGGAAAAAGACGAAATAAAAAAGCGCATCCAAAGCGTCCTGGAAAAGGTAAACCTTGCGCACAAAATCTACAAAATGCCGCACCAGCTCTCCGGCGGCGAGCAACAGCGCACCGTCATTGCGCGCGCCCTGCTCAACGACCCCGAGGTGATTTTGGCCGACGAGCCTACCGGAAACCTCGACCCCGAAACCTCCGAGGACATCATGAGCGTGCTCAACGAAATCAGCGACAGCGGCCGCTCCATCATCATGGCCACGCACAACTACAACCTCCTGCACCGCTTCCCCAAGCGCACCCTTAAGTGCGCTAACGGACGAATATCGGAGGTGGCCGTGCACGACGGAATTGACTTGGCAACGTTGGAGTAAAAAAAACATCATGCTTCGCCCCGCCGCTTGCTGTGCACGCAAACGGCGATAATGAAAAATGAAGAAAAAAAGACGTCAACACAACCCCTACTAGCACTTACGTTATGTCATCCGAACAAAAAAGTTTTGCTGCGGAAATCAGGTCGCAAACCGGCGTCAACGTCAACCGATGCTACCAGTGCGGCAAATGCTCCGCCGGCTGCGCGCTCAACGAAAACATGGACTACCCGCCCAGCGTGGTGATGCGCCTGCTGCAAACCAACAGCGCCGAAAGCTACAGCGCCGTCCTGCACTCACAAGCCATTTGGCTGTGCGCCTCGTGCCAAAATTGCCTCACGCGCTGCCCCATGCAAATAGACATTCCGCAGCTGATGGACTACCTGCGGATACAAGCGCTGGAGAAAAAAACGGTAAATAAAAAATCAAAAAAGATCGTCGCCTTCCACCGCGCCTTTCTCGACTCCGTCAGGTACACCGGAAGGCTCTACGAAGCCGGGCTGATTGCCGACTACAAGGTAAGAACGTTCGACCTCTTGCAGGATTTGAGCGTAGCGCCGCGCATGTTCCTCAAGGGCAAGCTGCCGATACTCCCGGAAATAGTAAAAGGAAGGCTGAAGTTTTGAAGATAATTTACAGAATGATTTACATAATTACATAATTAACATAATTAACAGGTATGTAAATTATGTTAATTATGTAATTATGTAAATCTGTAAATTATGTAAATTATGTAATTATGTAAATCTTTATTCTGTAAATTTCCCCATGGAAATAGGATTTTACCCGGGCTGCTCGCTCAACGGCACCTCGCTGGAGTACGCCCAATCTACGCTTGCCTTAGCAAAGGCGTTTGGCGTAACGCCCGTTGAAATAAGCGGGTGGAGCTGCTGCGGAGCAACGGCAGCCCACAACCTCAACCATGACTTGGCGCTGGCGCTCCCCGCACGGGTGCTCGCGCTCGCCGAGCAACAGGGGCTTACCGAGATCATGGTGCCCTGCGCCGCCTGCTACAACCGCCTGAGCGTAGCGCAGCACGCGCTGAACAACAGCGAACAGCTGCGAAGCCAAACATCCCAACAGCTGCAAATGCCGCTGTCCGGCAAGCTCCGCATCCTGAACGTGATGCAGGTTATCGAGAAGTATATTGCCGACAAAATTCCCGAAAAAGTTGTAAAACCCTTCACGCGCAAAGTAGCCTGCTACTACGGCTGCCTGCTGGTGCGCCCGCACGACGTGCTGCAATTCGACCGCTTGGAAGACCCCCAGTCGATGGACAGCCTGATGCGCCAAATAGGCGCTACGGCGCTGGACTGGGGCTACAAAACGGAGTGCTGCGGCGCGGGCTTTTCCGTTTCGCGCACCGACATTGTGGCGAGGCTATCGGGAAAAATCGTAAAGGACGCCGTAGAGCGCGGCGCGGAGGCCATCATTGTGGCGTGCCCCATGTGCCAGTCCAACCTCGACATGCGCCGCCCGCACATAGACCGCTACCTCAACACGAAAATCACCATTCCGGTAATGTACATCACGCAGGCCATTGGCTTGGCGGTGGGGCTAAGCCGCAAGGAGGTGGGGCTGGAAAAGCTGTTTGTAAGAGCGCCGGAAATGGAGATGGCGGAATAACCGTTCGCTAAAGTGGAGAACCATGAAACCAGCTAATTTACCGCCCTTACCCAAACCTGTGATTATTCCCGGTATTATGCAATTATTGCGCGAAATTCGGGACAAAAATAGCCTCCGCCACATGAATATGACGCCTCGCGAATTATTAGAAGAATTGGAGCAGCAACGGAGCGAGTATTTCCTTGTGGGCGGAAGACACGAAATGCGCCAATTCTCCTTGCTGAATATTGTTGAATAATTTTTTGTCGCAAAAGTTGAAGCGGCAGAAATTTTCTTCCTTCTCCCCCACCCCAAAAAAAACAACCGCCCCGAAAAATACCTAAAAAAGGCTTTCGGGGCGGTTTTATTCGCTACCAAACCCAACAAAAAAAAATAGCGAATAATGTAAGCGCTTTGGACAGGTTTTGCTTAGTACTTCGGGTTTTGCCCGAACTCTGCCGCGTTATTTATGGACTGCAAGAATGAAATGGGCACCGGACGCACGTAGTGCTTTTCGGGGTCAAACAGGGTAACGTTGGGGTTGGCGTGTACGCTCGAATTTGGCCCCAAGCGGTGCTCCAGCTGCTTTGTTCGCTTCAGGTCGTACCAGCGCAGGTGCTCCCCGCAGAGCTCGCGGGCGCGCTCGTCGAGGATAAAGTTCAGGTAGCCGCCCTGCCCGTTCCCGGACGCTGCAACCTCCGCAACGGTTACATTGTTGTTGTCGGAGCCGAGAGGCGTCGCCGCACGCCTGCGCAGCACGTTGATGTAGGCTATTGCCTCGGGGTCATTATCATTTCCGGTAAGGTGAAACTGAGCTTCGGCAGCAATAAGGTACATTTCGGCAAAGCGCATGAGCATCACATCCAGCCTGCCCGAAGTTGAGGTGCCATCTATCTTAAGGTAGAGCGGGTCATCGTACTTGCGCAGCTGCGGGAAGAAGTTGTCGGAAGTTACCCCTTTGAACGTGCCGTTGGCGTTGTAGAGGTCGTTAATATCCCGCACGGCGTAGCGGATTGTAGCCTTATTGGGTATTGCCTTTTTGGTGTAGTACAGCACCGTATCGCCCGGCTTAAATCCCAGCTTCTTTTTACGCCTGTCCGGGACGTTGGGGCCTGCCGCAAATACGGTAGAGTCTTTTCCGTACAGCCTTACGTTGGTTTCCGTCCAGTACTTATCGGCAACGGTAGAGTCGTTGCAGCGCCACACCTCCTTGAAGAATGCCGAGTAGCGCGCATCGTTTTCGCCGTAGAGCTCAAGCAGGTAGCGCGTAGGGGCAAATTCGGTAACTGCGTAGCCGTTATTGTTATCCTGCACCACCCCCATGCCCTTATCGTAGGTAGAAACAAAGTAGGTGCATAGCCTGTTCACCGCTTTTTGCGGGTTGAGCTCCTCTTGGGTAGAGTGGCTCACAAAAAATATCGCCTCCTTGTTGTTTTTGTTGTTGCTTGGGTCAAATACCTGTGCCACATCCTCGTAGAGCTCAACGTTGAAGGCGCCCTGATTGTTGATAATCGTATCGGCCGCCGCCTTTGCCTTTCGGTAGTAGGCGGCTGCCTCTGTTGGGTTATTCTCAAAATATTGCAGGTGCGACGCCCACGTAAGGTACATTCGCGCCAACATTCCCTGCGCCGAAGCTTTGGTTGCCCGCCCGTGGTCGGCTTGCGTTGGCGGCAGGTGTTGGGCGGCAAATTCCAAATCGGGCAGGATGCACTTTTCGTAGAAATCGCGCACGCTGCTTCTGCCGGCGGTGGTAAGCGCAGCGCTTGTTTCATCGAGCTTGAGCTGCACGCCTCCCCACTGCTCTACAATGTGCCAGTAGTAGAAAGCGCGAAGAAATCTCGCCTCGGCCTCGCGGCTGCTGCGCAAAGCTTCGCTGCCATACTCCGCCGTTGCCGCTCTCCCAATAGCGGCGTTGCAGTCGTTGATGGGAATGTAGAGGCGCTCCCAGCTGTTTTTAATCAACCCCGTATTTTCGGGCGTGAGCTTTGCGCCGTAGAGCGCAGCGGGGCTATAGTCGTTGCGGTTGCGCGATTCGTGAATGATATCGACGCCGAGCATGGATAAAAACGCTGCATTTTCGCGCCCGTAAAACTCCTTGCGCAGCTGCGAGTAGCAAATGTTCACCAAGCCCGTATGCCCGCTTTCGGTGCCGAAAATGTTGTCGGCAGTGCTACCCGAAGGGTTGTACTCCTCCAAATCGGCAACGCAGGAGCCAAGCCCCAGCGCAAAACCGGTAGCGACAAGTAGCCTTACTGTGTACTTTACCTTTTTCATAATCAATTAATTCGTATTTAAAAAATGTTTAACTAAAACTCAAAGTTAAGCCCCACCACAAATTGCTTGCTCAAGGGCGATTTTTCGGAGCCTCCCCTTTCGGGGTCGTAGTGCTGTATCAGGTGGCTTGCCGCCTTGGTAAACAGGTTGTTGGCGGTAGCGTACACGCGCAGCTTCTCCAGCTTTACCTTACGGGCAAGCTGCACGGGCAGGGTGTAGCCCAGCGTCAGAGTTTTTACCTTGAAGTAGGAGCCGTCAACGTAGCTGAGCGAGCTGACGCCGAAGTAGGCGCTTCGCTCCTGCCCCGGAGCCGGGAAGTCGTTGGTGGGGTTGCTTGGCGTCCAGTAGTCAAAGTAGGCGGGGCCGTTGTTTACGCCCATCGGGTCGTAGCGCCCCAAAAATTCGGCGTTTATCATCTGCCCCCAGCGGGCAAACAGGTACACGCTCAGGTCGACGCCTTTGTAGGTAAACGTGTTGCTAAACCCTGCAAACCAGTCGGGCACAGCCGAGCCTATGACGGACTTGTCCTCGGCGGTAATGGTGTTGACGCCGTTGCCGCCGGTATCCTGCAAGTTTTTGAGCTTAATGTCGCCCGGCTTGAAAGCCGTTGTGGTGTTGTCCTGATAGTACTGCGCAGCCTCCGACGCTTCGCCCAGCTGCCATATTCCCAGCTTGGTGTAGTCGTAAAAAGACTTTACGGGGTAGCCTACAAAAAGGCTGTTGGCCACAATCTGCTCCAAGCCGTCGTAGAGGGATACAATTTCCTCCTTGTTTGTTGAGAAGGTGAGCGTGCTTGTCCACCTAAAACCCGCCGCCTCCACGTTGACCGTGTTAGCGGCCAGCTCCAGCCCGTAGTTGCGCGTGGCGGCAATATTTTGGTAGGTTTTGAAAGGCGACGTTCCCTGCCCGCCCGAGGTGGTGGGAATAGTGCGCTGCATCAAAATATCGGTGGTGCTAGAGTAGTAGTAGTCCAGCGTCAGGCTGATGCGGTTTTTGAGCAGCCCTGCGTCGATACCTACATCTATGGTTGCGGTTTTTTCCCAGCCCAAATCGTTAGTTCCTATTAGCGCACCAAAGCCGTACGTAGGCGCAGCCACGTCGCCCCATGCGAACTTATTTTCTATAATCTCCACCAAGCTTTGCGTTCCATACTCGTCTATGCCGGAATTTCCCGACACCCCGTAGCTTGCTCTCAGCTTGAGGTCGCTCACCTGCGGCAGCTTCTGCATGAAGCTTTCCTCTCCGATGCGCCACGCGGCAGATACGGCGGGAAAGTAGTCCCACTGATTGTTGGGCAGGCGCGAGGTTCCATCCCAGCGGATGCTCGCCATAAGCAGGTACCTGTCCATCAGGCCGTACTCCAGCCTCCCCGCAACGGCGTTGGCCGACGACTGCGTATAGCCGGTTGAAAGTATCCGGCTGTTGGAGGCGGTAGAGGTCATTTTGTAAAAGCTGTAGGAGCGCGCCTCCACTCCCCTGCCGCTCATGCTGCTTTCCTCCGAGATGGACTTGCTTGCCGTGGTTACGCCGGTGAGCGTGAGGGAGTGGACGTCTGCAAACGTTTTTTTGAACGTGAGCACGTTCTCCCACCTTATGGAGCGTCCCGCCGTCGTGTTGTACTCCGCCCGGTTGGGGCCTGCCAAGCCGATGTCTGCTGATATGGAGTCTTGGTAAATTCCCGTGCGGCTGTTGTTGATGTTTGCCCCAAGGCTCGACGTCAGCTTCAAGCCCTCAACGGGCTGTATCTCCACGTAGGCGCTTAGCGCAAGGCGGTTGCGGATATCGTTGTTTACGGCGTAGCCTTCGCCGTACTCGTCAAGCATTGGGTTGGTGTAGGTTTTCAGCCCTTCAATGGGGTAGATGTTCATCTTGCCCTCCTCGTCGTAGGGTACGCCGAGGGGTCTTAGCGTAAGGCCATCTTTTAATGCCGATTCCGAGCGGTTGTTCACGTCCCAGTGGGTGTACTGCGAGGTCATGCCCGCCTTAACCCACTTGTTGACGGTTTGGTCTAAGTTGAGGCGAGCCGTAATGCGTTGGGCGTCGTTGAGGCGCACCGTCCCTTCCTCCTCAAAGTAGTTGACAGACATAAACGCCTTTGTTTTATCCGTGCCGCCGCGCACCGAAACGCTGTGGCTTTGCTGAACGGCGTTGCGCTGGAGCAGGTCAACCCAGTTGACCCACTGGTTGTTTTTCATTGCATCGTACTCGTAAATGTTGTCAAACACCACGTCGTCGCTTGGCGGCGCGTTCCACACGCGGTCGTTTCGCCAGCTATCCTGCTTTCCGCTCCACGCATCGCGGCGCAGCTGCATGTAGGCTTCGCCCATGCGCGGGTCGGGGTAGTCGGCCATGCCGTTTACGCCGTAGTAGCCGTCGTAGGCTATGCGCGCCTGCCCCGCAACGCCCTTTTTGGTTGTAATCAGCACCACGCCGTTGGCGCCCTGCCAGCCGAAGATGGCGGTCGAGGAGGCGTCCTTGAGCACCTCAATAGACTCAATATCGTTGGGGTTGAGGTCGCCGTAGCTGCCGCCGGCCACACCGTCGATGATAAACAGGGGCTTGTTGCGCCCCTTATCCTCGAGGTCGATGGAGCGGTTGCCCCGGATTACGATATCCACGCCCGCTCCCGCCTTGCCGGAGCTGCGCACAATATCCATGCCGGGCACCTTACCCTGTATGGCGTCTATGGGGTTGGCGGTGGGCACGCTAACAATATCGGAGGTTTTGACGGAGGCCACCGCGCCCGTCAAATCCCTCTTGCGCACCGTGCCGTAGCCGATAACCACCACGTCGTCCAGCTCCTTGCTGGCCTCGTGCAGCGTTACGTCTATGCGTCCCCGTCCGTTTATCGGCTCCTCCAGCTTGTTCATTCCCATGAACGAAAACACCAGCGCACCGTCGGCAGTAGCCTGTATGGTGTAGCCGCCGCTGGGGTCGGTAATGACGCCTTTGGTGGAACCCTTGAGCACAACGCTGGCGCCTATCACCGGATTGCCGTCGTCGCCAAGCACGGTACCCGATACGACGAGCTCTTGCGCCGACACGTAGCCGCACGCAAGTAAAAACGCAGGCAGCAAGAGCGCTCTAAACATCATCCTGTATGTGTACATCTTCTTCATGAAATTTTGAATTTTAAATTTTGAATTGTTGCTCAAATATCGACAAATAAGAAAAACATGTAAATTCTGTAAATTCTGTAATTCTGTAAATTAGCACCAAAAAACCCTGTTCTCCGGCGCCAAGCAGCTACCAAAGAACAGGGTTTTGCGTTAGCAACCGCGCTACTACGGATAAGGTTTACTACTTGATAACCTTAGCTACCTGCGGCTTGCTGCTGCCCTCAACGTAGATGGCAACCACGTAAGCACCTTCGGGCAGCCCATCTACCGACACCTCGGCCGACGATACGCCCTCCAGCGCAACGCTTCGCACCTTTGCGCCGGTTTGCAGGTCGATAAATTCAAGCTTGGAGAGATTTTTCTCACCCGCAACGTACAAAACGCTGCCAACAGGGTTGGGATATACCGCTATGCCGTAGTCGGCGGTTGCCTCCTTGGCTATGCCCGACGGTTCATCGCTACCACCGTTACCACC
>JAISLN010000245.1 GCA_031290835.1 Prevotellaceae bacterium | reverse complement strand
CCTACGCTCACAATGGTGTCGGTTTCGGCGTAGTCGTTCAGCGGAATGTTCACCTCATTCCAGCCCTCAAGCGTGGCGTTGCCCAAGGGGTACGCTTTGGGGGTCTCCGCTCCTTTCTTCTTCAGGAGCAGCGAGAGGTTGCTTGCGCTGCCTGCCGTAGCGCCATCCACCCTGTAAACAAGGTAGGCGTTGGGAAATAAGGTGTTGAGCGTGGGACCGTTGAAGGAGGGCGGCACAGGGTCTGGCTCGGGCACAGGCTCTACTACCTCGCCCTCCACAAGAATGTAGATGTCGGCGGTGTACCCTGCAAGGATGCCGCCGCAGGGAATGGGGCGCGGTCCCCACGCATCGGCGTAGCGTATTCTCATGCAGGTAAGCCCGGGCGCGGCATCCGCAGGAACGTTAACGGTCATGTTTATTTTTACGGCTGTCATTCCGTTATCTGTATCCAAGCTTCCCACCTCTGCAATTCGCTCTGCTGTTGCCGCAAATACTTTATCCCTATTCCAGTCAACCCAGATACGGTAGGTGCAGTACCGCAAATTATATTGATCGTCACTGGCCGTAATTGCGTCATTGGCTTTAAATGTAAAAGAGTTTCCGGGTTTTACCTTAATGGTATCGCCGGAAAAAACGGAGTAGCCCAAAGAATTTTCGTCGGTTGCCGCTACGCCGGTAAGGTCGATATCATGGTCGGCGCCGGTGGTGCTCACCGTTTTAAACCAGCGTAGCGTCGGAGCATTCACGGTGCCGGCCGTAGTGTAAGACATTCCCTCGCAGTAGTCGCCGCCGCCGCCGCAGTCCACCGCTGCGGCGGCGGGGTTGCGGGTTACGGTTGCCCACGCTATCTCCGAGGTGGTGGTAAGGTCTTGCGCCACCGCGCGTACCCCCACCTCAAAGCTTTGCTCCTCGCCATCTTTCCACGCAATGCTGGGCAAAAAGTGCGCCCACGAGGCGGTAGTGGCTACCTGCTTGGCCTCTTCGCCCGTCCGCTTCAGGAATATCTCGAAGTGGTCAACGTTTACCTCGTCGTTGTACACCAGCCGGGTTTTGTTTTCGTCGCTCATGCTCCACACCAATTTCAGGTTGAGCTTGGCGGCGCACTCGTTGTTCGGCTCCACGCTAAAATCTTTCGGCGTAGCAGGCTTGGCGGAGTAGGCGCTGTTTTTTTTGGTGCCCAGCTTGGTGCGGTACAGGGTAACGTCGGTAGCAGCGGTCTTTGCCGTGCCCTCAAGCAGCAGCGTAGAGCCACCCATCCACGCATCGTCGTGCGAAAAGCGGGCTTTTACGTTGGTGACGGCGCTGCCGCTTGCGTTGGTTATCAGCCAGCGGTAGGTGGGTATCATGTCCTGCGCCGAAAGGTTGTACCACTGCCCCAGCGTTTTTACGCCGCGGTCGTAGTAGTAGATACCGTTGCCGAGGTTAAAGTTGGTGCCAAAGGGCAGCCCGCCCTGCACGGTGGAGCGCTCCGCCACGTGCTTGGCTATGCCGTGAAAGGCTTTCAGGTAGCTGTCTTCTCCAACGCTGGTTCCTTGCCCGGAAGCAATCAGAGGATTTGTTTTTGCATCTAAGGGGTTTTGGGTCTTTCCCGAAAAAAACCACTCCAAGCGGTCCTGGTAGCTCTTCTGTATATCTCCCAGGTCGTCGCCCGAGCGGTGGTTGAAGAATCGGTTGTTTTTGTGCTCGCCCCACAGGCCTATGCTCACCTCCTTATGCGCATCCAACGCCTCAAAATAGGGTGACCCCATAGCTACCAGCCACATGCCGCCATACACATCCAGCGCGCCGTTGGGGGCGCCTATGCTTGTGGCTCGGCTTTTGGTGCTGCTCAAGGCTGGGGTACCCCAGCCGTAGTCCAGCATAAAGGCGTCCGAAACAAACTCTCCGTTGCTGTAGTACCACTTGTCGTTATTATCGCTCAGGGAAGACCTGCTGCCGTGACCATTGCCACTGTTGCTTACCGAGTTGTACCAGCCTACATGGAAAGTGTTGAAATTTCGCTCTTTGGCAAGGCTGTAGAGCTTTTTGTGGAGCGCCTGCATATCGGCGGAAGCGCCATTAAAAAAGCACTCCGAGTTGTAGTTAATGCCGTCCATGCCGAAGTACTGCATGATGCGCATCATAGGCTCGGCGTAGATAAAGTTGTTGGAGCCGTCTTTTTTAGTCATCAGCTCTATCTTGTAGGCGTTGCCGTCTTGCGCTTTCGTCTTTCCCGCAGCATAATTCCAATCCCACGAAAAAAACCACGCGCTGAGCACGGCGGTGCCGTGCTTGTGGGCAGCGTCGGAGTAAGCCGCCGGCGCGGTAAACCACGGGTTGCTCCAGTTGCCGTGTATCTTTACGTAGGGCCACGCGCTAAAAACGTCCTCGTCGAAGTTGCCGCTGGGCAAGCCCGTCAGGAGGTCGTCGGCGCCTATGGGCAGGTTGGCAAACACCGAGCGGCGCGGGTCAATGCTGGTGTCGAGCTGGGTAGCCCTGTCCACAATCACCGCGCGGGGGCGAACGTGCGAGCGCTTAAACTCGAGGT
>JAISLN010000244.1 GCA_031290835.1 Prevotellaceae bacterium | reverse complement strand
CCTGCTCTTCCGTTGAAAAAAGGTCTTTGAAGCCGTTGATTTGGTAGTAGCGTCGTGTTCTTTCGTTGTTGTAGGCATCAACGGTAAGAAAGCGGCAGCTTGACCAATTGGCAGGTTGAACAGCTAATGATTTTACTATATTCATTAGTTCAGAGCCGATGCCCTTCTTGCGAAATGCACTATTTACCCCCAATCTACAAACCAAAATCGCGGGATAGCTACTTAAATGTTTTTCGTGTGGGATTAATTCCGTTAACTTTCTACGTCTGCTGCCCGGTAGATGCTTGACATCCATGCTCGAATTAGCCAACGTGAACATGCAAACAATTAAAGAAGGGGCTGAGTCTAAGCGGTAGCAATATGATTTTCCCAACAGCTGCCTGTTAAAATTCTCGGCGTCATTGAGGAAAAAATCGTTCAAATCGGTATCGCCACAGTCAAAGGATTGGCATTGCTCTAATATTTCCCTTTCAAAAGTATAAATGGTACAATTCTCCTGAAGAAATCCCATAGAATTATCCTTTATCTTTTTAATGTACCTTTTTGTACGGCTTTTTCTATCATTTCCCGACATGCCGCCATCTCTTTGGAGAAATCAACCGACCCGCGATGCTTCTCTGCCCACCGCGCATTTTTTTCAAATTGCTCTGCAACCTCGCCCTCAAGGACGGGTACGCTTCTTACCGGTATTGCCATGGTGATTAATTTTTTTTGATGTTACGGTGCAAAGATACTCAAAATAGCTGAAAGTTGAGAGGTGTATTCAGCTCTCCAGGTTTTTTTACCCAGAGGAAATATGGAGCAAAAATTCTGAAGAAATCCCATCGGGCGGTTGCTTCTTGGGTGCATTTCAACTTGTCGCGAGCACTAACCCGATAGAGATTAACTTTTGGTAGAAAAACATTCCGTCTGCTCTCTTTGCATCCCGGTAGGGATGCATCTCCCGGAAGGAGCGGACATAGAGTTTGAAAAATGTGGCGACATTGCTACCGAGAGGTGCATTCCTACGGAATGCCGATTGGCTGATGTTCGCCGCAAAAGTACAAAAAACGGCACGCTAAGGCAAGCCTCCTGCGGAGAACGTTCGGGGGGAATTTTAAGGCGCTTTGCGGCGAGCAAATCAGGGAATATTTTCATTATACCCTGCGGCAACAACGTCTTCCACCACCTTTGGAAAATGCAGCTGCTCCAGCCGGTGAATTTTGGCGGCAATATCCTCGGGGGAGTCGGTGGGGGCAACGGGGCAGGAGGCTTGGAAGATGACGTCGCCCCGGTCGTATTCGCTGCTTACGTAGTGGATGGTGACGCCCGATTCGCGCTCTCCGGCAGCCTTTACGGCGCGGTGCACGTTCATTCCATACATTCCCTTGCCGCCGTACTTGGGCAGCAGCGCGGGGTGAATATTTACCATCCTGCGGCGAAAGGCGCTTACGACGCCCTCCGGCATGAGCCAAAGAAATCCGGCGAGCACAATCAGGTCGATTTTTTGCTGCCGCAGCTCCTGTAGGATGACGTCGGCGTCGTACAGCTCATTTCGGGTGAAAATCCGCGTCGGAACCCCTAAATTTGCCGCCCGAATGATGGCGTAAGCCTTTGGATTGTTGGACAAAAGGAGCTTTACGCAGGCGTTGCTTTGCCCCGTGTGGTTGAAGTGCCGGATAAGATTCTCGGCGTTGGTGCCGGAGCCCGATGCAAAGATGGCTATATTGTTCATTACTATTGTTTTTGGCATTTTTAGCTGATAAAAAGTTGCTCAAAAGTATAAAAACTATGGAATAAGTTTATACTTTTGTACCGACTTTTTTTTTAAGGTCGCCATTTTATCAGGCGTATCAATTCGTGTTTTTAAATTTAAACCACTAACTAAAATCAAAGAATTATGGCAGATGTAGCAGCAAAAGTGAAGGCGATTATTGTTGACAAGCTTGGCGTAGATGAAGCAGAGGTAACGCCTACTGCAACTTTTACCAATGACCTTGGGGCAGACTCGCTGGATACGGTAGAACTCATCATGGAGTTCGAAAAAGAGTTCGGTGTTTCCATTCCGGATGAGGATACCGAAAAAATCGGCAACGTTGGCGACGCCATTTCGTACATTGAGAAGGCAAGCAGCAAGTAGTAGTAGCGTTTTTTTGAGATTGTTTTTTTGCAAACCAAGTTTTTTTTGAAAAGTGATGGAGTTAAAAAGAGTCGTTGTAACGGGAATGGGTACTATCAACCCTTTGGGTAAAACGGTTGACGAATATTTCGACAATTTACTGAAAGGGGTGAGCGGAGCTGCGCCTATTACGCGCTTCGAAGCCTCAAACTTTAAAACAAAATTTGCCTGCGAAGTAAAGAACTTTGATGTAACACAGCATACCGCCGCCATAGAGCGCAAGGAAGCCCGCAAGTTAGACCTTTACACGCAATTTGCAATGATTACCGCCTACGAAGTTATCACGTCGTCGAAGCTGGACTTGTCGGCGGTTGACCTCGACGAGGTGGGCGTTATCTGGGCTTCGGGGATAGGCGGCATCCGCACGTTCTTTGAGGAGGTACGGGACTTTGCGAAGGGCGACGGAACGCCGCGCTTTAACCCGTTTTTTGTGCCGAAAATGATAGCCGACATTGCCGCAGGGCAAATATCCATGAAGTATGGGTTTCGCGGCCCAAACTACGCTACGGTTTCGGCATGCGCATCATCAAACCACGCCATGATAGACGCTTTTAACCTCATTCGCTTGGGCAAAGCAAAGGTCATTATCGCCGGAGGCTCCGAAGCGCCCATCAACGAGGCCTCCATGGGCGGATTTAACTCCGCGCAAGCGCTCTCGACCAACAACGACAGCTACGCCACCGCATCTCGTCCATTCGACAAAACCCGCGACGGGTTTGTAATGGGCGAGGGGGGCGCCGGGCTGATGCTTGAGGAGTATGAGCACGCCAAGGCGCGCGGAGCAACAATCCATGCGGAAATAGTAGGCGGTGGCATGACCGCCGACGCCTACCACCTCACGGCGCCTCACCCCGAAGGCTTGGGCGCTGCCAACGCCATGAAGCGTGCCCTCGACGAGGCAGGCCTAAAACCCGAAGACGTGGACTACATCAACGTGCACGGCACCTCTACGCCGATAGGCGATATTGCAGAAGTAAAGGCAGTGGAAAAAGTTTTTGGCGACCATGCCTATAAGCTCAACATTAGCGCTACCAAATCCATGACGGGGCACCTGCTGGGCGCCGCGGGCGCTGTGGAAGCGCTGGCGTGCATTTGCGCCATACAAAGGGGGGTAATACCTCCAACCATTAATAATCAAGATTTAGATCCGGCGCTTGACCCTCGCCTGAACCTGACGCTGAACGTAGCGCAAAAGCGCGACGTGAAGGTTGCCTTGAGCAACACGTTCGGGTTTGGAGGACACAATGCCTCGGTAATTTTTAAGCGTATTTAGTCAATTCAATATATTTTGTTTTCTCACCTATTTCAACGCGGAAAAAAGCTCTTTTCCCGCTCTCCAAAAAGCGAGGACGAGCTGTTTATCGCTTCCCTGAGGGAAGTGTTGGGTTACACCCCAAAGCGGCTTGAGCTGTACCATCAAGCGTTTACGCACAGCTCTGCACGCGTCGTTTACCATCAACATCAGCAACATCAGCAGCAGCGCCCACAGCATCAGCGGTACCACAAGCGCTACTACGTCAAGCCGACGGAGCACAATGAGCGCCTTGAGTTTCTGGGCGACGCCGTGCTCGAGCTTATCGTTTCGGAATACCTTTACAATAAGTTTTCCAACAGGCGCGAGGGCTTTTTGACGCAGGTGCGCTCAAAAATCGTGGGGCGCGAGGCTTTGGAGAAGCTGGCGCAGCGGCTGGACTTGGCGCGGCTGGTAAAGGCAAAGCTGCGCAACACGTCGGCCAAAAATATCTTGGGCAACACGCTGGAGGCGCTGATGGGGGCTGTATATTTGGACAAGGGCTACGCGCACGCGCGGGAGGTGTTCATCAACCGCATGCTGCTGCCCTACGTCAACATTGATGACCTCGTGAAGCGAGAGATTGATTTTAAGAGCCGGTTGCTGGAGGTGGTGCAGAAGCGGGGCAAGGTTGCCGTGTTTGATACCGTGAGCCAACAGGGCAAGGACAAGGCAAGCACGCTGTTCAACAGCACGCTCCGCATAGATGGAGAAGTGGTGGGGCAGGGTAGCGGGCTGTCGAAAAAGGAGGCAGAGCAGCGCGCCGCAGAAAAGGCGTACACGGCTTTCTCTGCAAAGCGCTCGTAGGTTATGCTTACAACGCCTATCCAAATACGGTTTAGCGATATCGACAGCTTTGGGCACGTAAATAACGCTGTGTACTGGAGCTACTTTGACGTGGGACGCATGGACTACCTGCATAGGCTGTTTGCGGATGATTTTGAGCTGCGCGACGAAACGGTGATTCTGGTGCACGCCGAAGCCGACTACAAGGTGCAAACCCGCCTGAAGGACGCCGTTGCCGTGCGCACCTGCGTGGCGGGTATTGGCGAGCGAAGCATCAAGATGCGGCAGGAGATTGTCAATACTACAACCGGAAGCGTGCACGCAAGCAGCAGCTCTGTTTTGTCGGGCTTTAGCAAGGCGCTGCAAAAATCAATTCCGATAAAGCCGGAGTGGAAAAGCAAGATAGAGGCGTTTGAGCGTACTTAATTTTGTAAGCTATCGGCAAATGAAAAAGGTTGCACTGTTTTACGTTGTTTTTTCGGCCGTATTGGGGCTTTTGCCTGCCTTTGCCGCCGCTCAAGCGCAGGACACCGTTTACAATCAGGTGGACGGCAGCAACCGGAAGCAAGGGTACTGGCAAAAAAGATACCCCAACGGTCAGCTGGCTTATCGTGCCTTTTTTGTTGACGACAAGCCGCGCGGCTTGCTGGTGCGCTACCACGAGAATGGGCAAAAAATGGCGCTTATTGACTACTTTGACGATGGAAAAACCGCCTTTGCGCAGCTCTTTTCCACCGCCGGCAAGCTGATTGCAAAGGGGTGCTACCTGAACGAAAAGAAAAAGCACGGGCTATGGGAGTACTACAAAAACGGCAAGCTGGCCATGAGCGAAAATTACAGCAACGGGCAGCTGGACGGGCTTTCTATCTGGTACTACCCCAACGGAAAAGTTTTTGAGCGCAAGCGGTTTCAAAACGGTAGCCCGGAGGGGCTTCACGAGCAGCTGTACGAGCAGGGCAACCCTGTCTTTGAGGCCATGTTTTCGGGCGGCCTGCGGAATGGAAAAATACGCTACTACTACAGAACCAATCAAATACGTATCGAAGGCGCCTACGCCGACAACCTGCGCACCGGCGAGTGGACTTTTTACGCGCCCAACGGAGCCGTAACGCGCAAAACTACCTACGTGCGGGGCGTGGCGGCAGACCAAGATTCCGTTGACAAGGAAAATTCCGACCTGCTCAAAAGCATGGAGGCAAACAAGGGACAGCTTGTGGAGCCGGACGAAATGCTTGAAGAGTAGCACAGCCCAAAAAAATCGCAACCCGTTGAAATTATCCTCCATATCCTTAAAAGAGCTTCAGCTCATCGTCAAGCAGGCCATAGACGCTCTGCCCGATACCTACTGGGTAACGGCGGAGATTAACGAGCTGCGCGAATCGGCGGCGGGGCACTGTTTTTTGGAGCTGGTGCAAAAGGACGCCGACAGCGAACAGCTGGAGGCAAAGGTAAGCGCAAACATCTGGGCCAACGTTTACCGGATGATCAAGGATTACTTTATTTCCGAAACGGGCATGGCGCTGGGCAAAGGAATGAAGGTGCTGGTGCGCGTGGCGGTGCAGTACCACGAGCTGTACGGGCTGCGGCTGAACATCCTCGACATCGACGCGGCGTACACGGTGGGCGAGGTGGCGCTGCTGCGCCGAAATACCATAGAGCAGCTGCGCACCGACGGCGTGTTCGACATGAACCGTGCGCTGGAGCTGCCCCTCCTGCCGCGAAGCATTGCCGTCATCTCCTCCGAAAGCGCCGCCGGCTACGGCGACTTCATGCATCAGCTGCACAACAACCCCTTTGGCTACACGTTTTGCACCGTACTTTTTCAGGCCGCCGTGCAGGGCAAAGACGCCGAGCCATCCATCATCAGTGCGCTGGAGCAGGTTTACGAAAGAGCCGCCGAGTTTGACGTGGTGGCCATCCTTCGCGGAGGCGGCTCGCAGAGCGACCTGTCGTGCTTCGACAGCTACGCGCTGGCAAGCAACGTGGCGCAGTTTCCGCTGCCCGTCATCACCGGCATTGGGCACGACCGCGACGTAAGCGTGGTGGACATGGTGGCGCACGCCAACCTGAAAACCCCTACGGCTGCCGCCGAATTTTTGATAGAAAAAATGGCGGAGCAGGAAGCGCACGTAGAAGACTTGTGGGAGGCGCTATCCGAAAGCTGGAGCAACATCCTGACCGGCTGCCGGGGCAACCTTCAGCGCCTTCAGGTAGCCCTGAAGCTCTACGCGCAGCACTACATACAGCAGGAAAAAAAGCGAGCTGCCGACTACCTGCCGCAGCGCCTGTCGCAGGCAGCCACCCAAACTATTGCGCACAAGCGCCTCGCGCTCGACAAGCTCGGCAGCGAGCTGACGCTGGCAAATCCCGTAACCATTTTGCAGCGAGGATACTCCATAACCCTCAAAAACGGCGCCTTGCTCAAGAGCGCAGGCAGCGTAAAAAAGGGCGACCGCATAGAAACCATCCTGCACGACGGCAAAATAACCTCCAGCGCACTCGGAGATGAGTAGCCGCTCCTTTTTGCCGCTGGACTTCTGCAAATATTTCGTATATTCGCAGCTTAATTTTTTAAACCCATTGAAGCCCGAAGTAAAACATATACTGCCGCTGCTGTTTTTGCTGTGCTGCGTCACGCTTCACGCCGCCGACAAAGACGCCGTTGCCGGCGTGCAGCTTGAGGAAACGCTGGACGAAGTAGTCGTTACCGGCAGCGAGCCTCGCTCGGGAGTAGTTGAGCGCATTGACGCGCGTACGCTGTCGAGCCTTGCCGGCGCCTCCGGCAGCTTTGAGAACATCCTGAAAATTTTGCCCGGCGTGCACTCCTCCAACGAACTCAGCTCGCAGTACTCGGTGCGCGGCGGAAGCTACGACGAAAATCTGGTGTACGTCAACGGCGTAGAAATCTACCGCCCTATGCTCACGCGCACAGGTCAGCAGGAAGGGCTTAGCTTCATTAACCACAACATGGTCTCCACCGTTGACTTCTCCACCGGAGGCTTTGGCGCAGAGTTCGGCGACAAAATGTCCAGCGTGCTCAACGTCGTTTACCGGCGGCCAACGTCGTTCGGCGGAAGCGCAGAGGCAAACCTGTTGGGCGCGGCAGCGGCATGCGACTTTGCCCTGCCCGACAAGAAGCTGGGCGGCGTGATAGGCATACGCCACAAGCGCTCGGCCTACCTGCTGAGATCGCTCGACGTAAAGGGGGAGTACAACCCCTCCTTTTCCGACTTGCAGGCGGCGCTCTACATGGAGCCATCCAAAAATCTCACCCTCAGCCTGCTCGGAAGCTACGCCCTCAACCGCTACAGGTTTACCCCAACCAACCGCGAAACATCCCTCGGAACGCTGGATAACCCCCTGCAATTTACCATGTACTACGAAGGCGGAGAAGACGACCTGACCCAAAACCTGCTGGGCGCCCTGACCGCCAAGTACCGGCTTGCAAGCGTTGTGCTCGGCTTTACCGCCTCTGCCTCCTCCATGCTTGAGCAGGAGCGCTACGATATACTCGGCGAGTACTGGCTACGGCAAACCGTTGCCGACGCAGACGTAAGCCACAACACCTCCGACATCGGCGTAGGCGCCTCGTTCGACCACGCCCGCACCAGCGCCGCCACCAACATTTACGCCGCCGAGCACACCGGCAGCTGGTACCACCGCGACGGCGCCCTCAAGTGGGGAATAAAAGTGCTCCACTACCGCGT